>CANHTE010000010.1 GCA_947462945.1 Acetobacteraceae bacterium | reverse complement strand
CGATCTCCGGCGGCGGCTCCCGGAAGCAGCGCGGCGGCGGCACCACCCACCCCGGCCGCCGCCGCGCCCAATGCGCCCGCACCCCAGCCCGGCGCTGGGCTGGACCTGGGCACCGCAAGCGAGCCCGAGCTTCGGGAGCACATGCGCTACTTGGCCGAGCAGGCGAAAGGCAACGGCTGGAGCAAGGTGCTTCTGGAACGCCGCCGGGCGACCGAGGCCGCCATCAACAAGCTGACCGGCGCCACGCCGAAGCAGCCCGGCCCGCCACGGGGGGCCGCAGCGCCCGCGCCGATGTCGGATGCGCGCAAGGCGGCGAATGCCGAGCTTCGCAAGATGGCGGCCCGGCTGGACAAGCTCGGCCGGGCCGAGGACGCCAAGGCGGCCCGCGCCCTGACTGCGCCCGATCGCCCGATAACGAAGCGCGACATGGACCGCGTGCAGGCGGCGCTGGACGAGGCCACCCGCGAGGCAGAGGGCAAGAAGGCCGAGGCCGACAAGGCGGCGGCGGAGAAGAAGGCGGCCGACGCCAAGGCGAAGGCCGATGCGAAGGCGGAGAAGGAGCGGCAACGCGCTGATGCCAAGGCCGCGAAGGATGAGGAGCGCAAGACTGCCAAGGCGGCCAAGGAGGCGAAAGCCAAGGCCGACGCCGAGGAAACGGAAGCGGAGGCTGATGCGCCGGCCGCGCCCAAGCCCCCCGCCTCGCCCGAGGCGCTGATCGAAAAGCACTTCGGCGGGCTTGGCGGCTTCACGGCGCGGCCTGATGATGCGGATGGGCGCGACATCCTGCGCGACTTCGCCGCCGGGAAGATCACGCAGACCAAAGCCAACGCCCTCATCCGGGATTACGTCACGGATGCGCTTTCGCTGGACAAGGGGCGCATCGCCTCTGTCCTGGCCGACGTGAAGCGCCGGCTGGAAGCCATGGGCGTCGATGCCGCGGAAATGGCAAAGCCCGCCGCGCCGTCACAACCCCCCACCCCGAATGTCACAACTCCGGCGCCCGCTCCAAGCCCGGCAACGGTTTCCGCGCCGGAAAATGTCACAACTCCCCCGGTCGATGTCACAACTCCGGCGCCTGTCTCCGCCCTCGATGCCGCCATTGCCGAGGCCGAGGCCGAGCTTGCCGCGCTGTTCAGGGCCCAGGCCAACCGGCTGAACGCTGGCGTGGACCCCGCCATCCTGGGCGCGGGCGCGAAGCTGGGCGCCCTCTATGTCGCCAAGGGCGTGCTGAAGTTCGCGGATTGGGCTAGGGCGGTGGTAGAAGCCATGCGCCGCATGGGTGTGGACGCCGAGCAGGTGAAGCCCACGCTCAAGGAAATCTACATGGCCACCCAGGCGCGGGTGGAAGACGCGCAGCTTGACCAGATGGACGACGTGCGCGCCGTCCGCAGCTTCGATCTCGCCGCGCTGGACGCCGCGCCGGCTGATCCGGTATCCTCTGCCACCCCCTCCACCCCCGAAAGCCAGGAGACGGCCGATGCTGGGCCTCCAATACTCGAAGAAGGCGCTGGATCACTGGCAGGAGTGGCGCCCGAAGATGGTGGCGGAGATGCGCCAGGCGGGGACGCTGGACCAGGAAGTGCAGAAGGCGAGCAAGGAAGCGGCGGAGCAGGTGGCGAGCCTGATGGAACGCGGCCTTCAACGACACGAGGCGGAGGAGTTCGTGCTCCCCGGTCTGATTCTACTCGCGCCGGAGGCGTAGGGTCCAAAGGCGGGCGCAAGCCCAAGGCGCCCAAGGCTGCCGAGCCGCCCGCGCCTGACCTGCTGAACACGGCGCCGCCGGCGCCCATTAATGCGCCGGCCGTCGATTTCACGATCGACGACACGCTTGACCTGGGCCGCGGCACCGAGAGCCAGAAGTATCAGGACAACCTCGCGGCCATCCGCACCCTCAAGGCGATCGAGGAAGACGGCCGGCGCGCGACAGCCGACGAGCAGCGCATCCTCGCCCGCTATGTCGGCTGGGGCGGTCTGAAAAACGCCTTCCGCGTAGCCGGCGCGCAGCCGGGCGAGGGCATTGCCAAGGGCTGGGAGAAGCGCGTCGCGGAGCTTGAGGAGCTTCTGACGCCGGCCGAGCTTCGCGCGGCGCGCGCATCCACCCGGGCCGCGCATTACACCAGCCAGACCGTGGTGCAGGCCATGTGGCGCGCGGCTGAGCGTCTGGGCTTCCGCGGCGGTTCCGTGTTGGAGCCCTCCGTGGGCACCGGCAACTTCCTGGGCCTGATGCCGGGCGGGCTCCGCGGCGCCACGCGCGTCTTCGCGGTGGAATACGACAGCCTGACCGCGCGCATGGCGCAGAAGCTCTACCCGAACATGTCCATCGTGCATTCGGGCTTCCAGAACGTGCCGCTGCCGAGCAACCAGTTCGCCCTTGCCATCGGCAACCCGCCGTTCGGGCGGGAGAGCCTGTTCTTCCGCAGCAACCCGGCGGTCAACGGCAAAAGCATCCACAACCAGTTCTTCATGGCTTCGCTCGATGCCGTGGCGCCTGGTGGGCTCATGTCAATGGTCGTCTCCCACAACCTCATGGACGCCCTCGATACCTCCGCACGCTTGGCGCTGGCCGCCAAGGCGGAGTTCATCGGCGGCGTGCGGCTGCCCGATACCGCCTTCAAGGAGAACGCCCGCACCGAGGTGGTGACGGACATCCTGTTCTTCCGCAAACGCCCCTCGTGGCAGGTGAAGGAGGCCCAGGAGGTGGCTAATCACCTCGCCACGGGCAAGGAGGCACCGAAGGACGCCAATCAGGACTACAAGGCGCTGCGGCGCGAGATGGCAGGCTGGACGGCATCCAGCACGATCGACGATCCCGAAGGCTCGGGCGAGAAGATCAACGCCAACCCCTACTTCCTGAACCGCCCAGGGCAGGTGGTGGGCCGGATCAACGCCACGGGCACCATGAATGCCCGCGCCGACCTGAATGTGACCCTGGACGACCCCTCGAAGTTCGAGGAGTTGCTGAACGCCGCTATCAACCGCCTGGGCGAAGCCTCGCCCATGAACGACCTGGCCGCGCAAACCACGCAGCACTTCGATCGCATGGCCGACGCCATGCGCCTCGCCTTGGCCCGCGTGGAAGTGGGCGCCGTCTTGCGCGCGCCCGAGGGCGGCCTGAAAATGGTCATCGGCGTGGACGGCGGCGACCTGGGCAAGAACATCCTCCAGGAAATCCCGCTGACCGCCGAAACCCCGTTCAATCAGGATTACGACCTGCGGCCGGATGGGAAATGGGAGCGCACCCAGGACGCCGAAGGGTCGGATGGGAAGCCCCTGAAGGTGCTTAACGCTGACGGCAAGCCGACCAAGCGCAATCAGAAGGTGAAGACCGTCTTCGAGAGCACTGCGGACATCCCGGCCCGGGACCGCTGGGGCCGCGACCGCATTGCGATTCTGGAAGACATGCTCCCCATCCGCAATCTCGTGAAGCGGCAGTTGACCCTGGAAACCCAGGACGCGCCGACGCGCATGATCGAGGGGAACCGCGAGAAACTGAACGAGGTGTATGATGCCTTCACCGTGAAGCACGGCCAGCTTCACGCAGGCCAGGCGCAGCGCATTGCGGGCCTGATGCCCGATGGCGGGCTGATCCTGTCCGTTGAGCAGAACACCGGCACGAAATCCGCCCCGAGCTTCACCAAGGCGGCAATCATGTCCCGGCGCGTTGCCATGCCGCCCAAGCCGGCCGAGAAGGCCCGCGATGCCAATGAGGCCGTGCTGATCTCGCTGGCCGAGGCCGGGCGCATCGACTTGGAGCGCGTGGCGTCTCTGCTGGGGACCGACGAAGCCGGGGCGGAGCAAGCCTTGGCCGAGGGCGACGATCCGCGCGCCTTTTTCGATCCCGAGACGCAGCAGTGGGAGCCGCGCGATACTTATCTCTCAGGCCTGGTGCGCCGGAAGCTGAACGCGGCCCGCGAAGCTGGCTTGGAGAAGAACATCAAGGCGCTGGAAAGCGTCATGCCGGAGGATTGGAGTTCCGCCGACATCACGCCAAACCTGGGCAGCGCGTGGATTCCTGGCGATGTCTATGCCGGCTTCCTTCAGCACCTCGGCTATGACCGCGCCACGGTCAGCTACTCGGCCATCACCAACAGCTTCTCCGTGACCTATGACGGCACGGCCGGGGCGCAGTGGGCGATGTCCGACCGCGCCCGCGTGGCCGGTGATATTGTGGCGCGCGCGCTCAATTCGCAGTCCATGAAGATCATCCGCACCGACAGCGAGGGCAAGACCTTCACGGATGTGGAAGGCACGCAGGAAACTGAGGCGAAGGTTCCCGAAATCCTCAACGAGTTCCTGGATTGGGCCTATCAGGACGACACCCGCCGCGGCCGACTGGTGAGCATCTTCAACGAGAAGTTCAACACGCGCCTGGTGCGGCAGCGTGACGGCTCGCACCTCATCCTGCCGGGCAAGGTGCCCGACCAGGTTATCAAGATGCGGCGCCACCAGATGAACGCCATCTGGCGCGGCATCACCGATCCCGCGGTGCTCTATGACCATGTGGTGGGCGCCGGGAAGACCTATACGGCCATCGCCCGCATCATGGAGCGGCGCCGCATGGGGCTCTCGCAGAAGCCCCTGGTGGTGGTGCCGAACCATCTGGTGCAGCAATGGGCCGAGGACGTGGCCCGCCTTTACCCGGGCGCCAACGTGCTCGCCGCGGGCAAGGTGGACTTCGAGCGGAAGAACCGCCGCCGCTTGTTCGCCCGCATCGCCTCGGGCGATTACGACATGGCGATCATCGGCCATTCGTCGTTCGGCTTCATCGACCTGAGCCCCGACACGGAAGAACGCTTCCTGATGGAGGAGCTTGAGCGCGCCTTGGCCGGTGTGCGTGAGGCGGAGGAGCAAGCGGAGGAGGACGGCACCGCGGGCGGCCGGCGCAAGCCCTTCGGCGTGAAGGAAGCCGAGCGGCTGGTGACGAAGATCGAGGAGCGCCTTGCGCGCCTCCGCGAAGGCCGGCGCGACCGCCTGCTGACCTTCGAGGAGATGGGCATTGACGACCTGACGGTGGACGAGGCCCACGAGTTCAAGAACCTGTCCTACTCCTCCCGCCTGACCAACGTGTCTGGCATGGGGAACAAGACGGGCTCGCAGAAGGCGATGGACCTGCACCTCAAGATTCGCGCGCTGCGCGAGCGCCAGGGCGCCTCCGTCGCGTTCCTGACCGGCACGCCGATCAGCAATTCGGCGGCCGAAATGTATCTCGTGCTGCGCAACCTTGCCCCCATCGAATTGCGCGACATGGGCATGGACAACTTCGATGCCTGGCGCTCCGTCTTCGTGAGCACTTCGACGGCCTACGAACCCACGGAATCGGGCGGCCTGAAGGAAGTGGCCCGCCTCGGGCGCGAGTGGCAGAACATGCGATCGCTGATGGACCTGTATTATTCGGTCAGCGACGCGGTGACGATCGAGGACATCGAAAAGGCGTTCACCGAGGACAACCCCGGCTCCAAGTTTCCGGTCCCGCCCGTCGTGTCTATCCGCGACGAGGGCAAGGACCGCCGGGAGATCGTCAGCCAGCCCTCGCGGGAGCAGCGCGCCATCTTGCAAGAGGTGGTGGACGGCTACGAAGGGCTCGGGGAGATCAAAGACCCCTACGAGCGCAACAAGGAGCGCCTGCGCCTGATGGACCGGGCGCGGAAGGTGGCGCTGGATGCACGCGCCGTTGACCCGCGCATTCCCGTCTCCGCGCCGAGCCCCAAGCTCCAGGACGTGATGAACAACGTCGCCCGCATCTACAAGAAGTGGGATGCCGACAAAGGGACGCAGATTGTGTTCCTCGATCGGTCGGTTCCGGTGTCGCGCGGCGACGATAAGGTGCTGGCCGAATACGACGCCATGCGCGCCAAGCTGCGCCAGGCCATCGCGGATAAGGATGAGGCGGCCGAGGCCGGCATCCTCGATGACATGGTGAAGTTCGATCCGAACGAAATGGAGGAGCTTCGCAACGCCCTGGCCGGCGGATGGAACGCCTATGACGAGATCAAGCGCGGCCTGATCGCCCAGGGCATCCCGGAGGCGGAAATCCGCTTCATCCAGGAGGCGAACAGCGACCTTCAGAAGCAGGCCATGTTTGACCTGGTGAAGTCGGGCAAGGTGCGCGTCCTGCTGGGCTCCACCCCGCGCCTGGGCGCCGGGACCAATGTGCAGGATCGCCTGGTGGCGCTGCATCATGTGGACGTGACCTGGAAGCCCTCGGACATCGAGCAGCGCGAGGGGCGCATCCGCCGGCAGGGCAACCGCCTGCTGGAGAAGTATGGCGATGAGTTCGCGGTGGAAATCCTCGCCTACGCCACGGAAATGACCATCGACGCCAAGATGTGGGCGCTCAACTCGGCCAAGCTCCGCACCATCAACGGCATCCGCAAGTATGATGGCTCCTTCACCATGGAGTTCGAGGACGAGGAAAGCGCCGGCATGGCCGAAATGGCCGCGCTTGCGACGGGCGATGCCCGGGTGGTGGAGAAGGTCGTCCTGGACGGCGAGATCAAGAAGCTGGAGGTGCAGCAACGGTCTTTCTCCCGCCGCATGGCGGCGGTGCGGGACAAGCTGCGCGACGCGCGAAACGCCGTGGAGCGCGGGCCGGCCCAGGCTGATGCGTTGGAGGCGTTCTCGGAGCAGTCCGAAGAAGCCATCAGCGCCTCGCGCGCCAAGACCCGCACTCGCAAGGTCAAGGTCGCTGGCAAGGACTACACCGATGCCGAAGCGGCAGAGGCGGCGGCCGAGGCCGAAATCAAGCGCCAACAGGCCGGCGCCGACGTGGCGCGCTATGTGGTTGACGTGGATGGGAAGGGCCAGACCAATAAGGGCGACATCGCCAAGGCAATCCGCACTGCCTTGGGCACGCCGGGCTTCGCCGCCACCTTCAAAGGGGTGGATCACATTGACCTGAACACCCTGGCCCGCGCCATCGTGCAGGAGGTCAATGCCTCCGATCGGGATGAGGTCACGGTGGATGGCATCGTGATGAACGGCATCCGCACCCAGCTTCAGGTTTATAAGCGGTTCCGCAGCGAGCGGGGCATCGAGGTGTCCGACGCCGACCGCAATGCCGTCTATTGGCCGGCGAACACCTTTGAAGGCCCCATCACGGTTGCGGCGGTGCAGGGGGCGCTTCCGGCCTTCTGGAACCGCATGATCGAGCGCGTGAAAGGCGGGCGGGCGGATGCGGCTATGCTTCGCGCCCGCGCGAAGGCGGCGGCGCAGGAAATCCCCGCGCTGGAGGAGGAGGTCGCCAAGCCCTGGGTGAAGGCCGAGGAATTGGGCGAGAAGCGGGCCCGCCTTCAGGTGGTGATTGAATCCATCGCCGCCGGCGGCGGCTTCGGTTCGCGCCTGGCCGGCGATGATGCCTTCACGCAGGCGGATGGGGACGGCGCGCCGGATGGGGATGAGATGCGGGCGGAGGTGCCGGCCGGGTGGGGCGAGATCGAAACCGCCAATGAGGAACCGCCCCTCTCTGCCGAAGGGCTGGCCGATTTGCGAGACATCTTGAAGCGCATCGCTGGGCCGGAGGTCGAGCTTGAGCAGGGCGATACGGGCGATGCGAACGGCATTGCCTCCGGCGCCCTCGTGCGGCTCTCGCTGAACATCACCGAGCCGGGCGCGACCTGGACCACCACGCACGAGGCAATCCATTCGCTGCGGAACCTGGGCCGCATCAGCCCGAGGGAGTGGGCGATTCTCTCCGATGCGGTCAAGCGCGAAGGATGGATCAAACGGTTCGCTATCGACAGTAGATCCGCCAATTTCCCCGCAGAGGTGCAGGTGGAGGAGGCGGTTGCCGAAGCCTTCGCGGCCTGGGTGAGCGGCAACCTGAACCCCAAGGGGCCGGTCGCCCGCGCCTTTCAGCGCATGCGGCTGTTCCTGGTGCGCCTGGGCAATGCCCTCACGCGCCGCGGCTTCCGCAGTCGGGAAGACATCTTCACCGACATCGCCTCGGGCCGCATGGGGCGGCGCGAGGCGGGCGGAGCGGCGGCCCCGCGATTCCGCGACACGGTAGAGCAGACCCGCGCCCGCATGGACGCGCGTGTGGCGAAGGGCGACTTCCGCCAGGATCAGAACGGCCTGATCCACCTTTCCCTGCCGGCGGCGAAGCGGAAGGAGATGGAAGGCCGGATCAAGACTTTCCTGACCGATGTGGCGGAGCGGGCCGAGCCTGCCGCCCTGGCCACGCTCCCCCTCCGCCCCTTGCTGGAGGAGATCGGCCGCGCTCTGCCGAGCGCGCAGAAGTTCCTTCGCACCAAGCAGGCCATGGACGCCATGCGGGCCAAATGGTTCGCCACCTCGGCAGAAGTCACCAACCGCTGGCTGAAGCACCGGAGCGGGGATAAGGCCGACAATAACGCGCTGATGGAGTTGATGCACGCCAGCACCTTGGCCGGCATTGACCCCTCCAATCCCGACTCGGCGCCCGACTTGCGCGCCCGCTTCCTGGCGCTCTCGAAGGAGGCCCAGGCCCTCTATGTCGAGGTGCGGGACAGCTACAAGGAGTTGGCTGATGCCTTCGACGCGGCGCTGATGTCCAATGTGGGCGATGCGGTGATGGCGCGGGCGAAGCGCGCCGACCGCATCTACAAGCGCGAGACGGCCCGTATCGAGGCGGCCAAGATGGACGCCGAGCAGAAGGCGAACGCCATGCGCCTGGCCAAGCAGGCGCGGGACCGCGAGGTGAAGATCGCCAGCATGAACCGCGGCGCGCGGATGACGCAGCTTCGGCAGCAGTTCGAGACGCAGCGCAAGCAGGGGCCCTACTTCCCCCTGGCCCGCTTCGGGGAGTTCTTCGTGACCGCGCGGAACGATGCCGGCGAGGTGGTCAGCTTCAGCCGCTTCAAGAAGCCCTCTGCCCAGCGCGCATTTGCGCGGGAAATGGAGGCCGAGGGCTACACGGTGCAGGCCGGCCGCATGTCCAACGAGAAGGATTCGCTGCGCAGCCAGGTTGATCCGCGCTTCGTGGCGGAGGTGGAGGGCTTGCTTCAGGGTGCGGAGGTGGCTTCCGACCTTCAGGACGCCATCTGGCAGCGGTTCCTGGAGCGGATGCCCGACATGTCCATCCGCACGCGCCGGCTGCACCGGAAGGGCACGAGCGGCTTCACCAAGGACGCCATTCGAGCTTTCGCCCATCACATGTTCCACGGCTCGCACCAGCTTGCCCGGCTTCAACACGCCATGCAGCTTCACGCTCATGTAGAGGACGCCCGCGACGAGGCGGCACTCAGTAAGTCGCCCAATCGCGCCACGGCCATCGTGAACGAAATGGGGAACCGGCTGGACTTCATCATGAACCCGACCGGCAGCCAGTGGGCGCACCACCTGACCAGCGCGGGCTTCGTGTATTTCCTCTCGGCCTCGCCGGCGGCGGCCATCGTAAACCTGAGCCAGACCGTCATCATGGGCGTGCCGACCCTTGGCGCCACCAAGGGCGCCACCATGGCCAGCGCCGCGAGCGCGCTCTCCCGCGCGCTGAAGGATGTTGCCCAGGGGAAGGGGACGGCGGCCAACAACAAGCGCCTGACCGACGACGAACGGGCCCTGATCCGCGAAATCTATGAAATCGGTCTGGCCGACAGCACTCAGGCGCATGACCTGGCCGGGGTGAAGGAGGGCGGTGGCGAATACAACGCGACCCGGCACAAGGTCATGAGCGTGCTCTCCTGGGCCTACCACCATGCCGAGCGCGTGAACCGTGAGGCCACGGCCCTGGCCGCCTATCGCATGCAGCGCAAGGCGGGGATGGATCATGCCGCGGCGGTGGAGGAGGCCAACCGGCTCACCTGGAAAATCCATTTCGACTATCAGAACACCAGCCGGCCGCGTTTCATGCAGAATGACGCGGCGAAGGTGGTGTTCCTGTTCCGGTCCTTCACCATCAATATGCTGTTCCGCCTGTTCCGGGACACGCACGAGGCGCTGCGCGGTGCCTCGCCCGCGGTGCGGCGCGAGGCGCGGCACCAGTTGATCGGCACGACCATGATGATGATGGCCAGCGCCGGCATTCGCGGCACCTGGGGCTTCGGCATCGCCATGATGCTGGCCGGTCTGTTCCTCGGCCCGGCAGAGGATGGCGAGGACGAGCTTCGGAAATGGCTCCAGGAGGCGCTTGGCGTGACCGCGACGGCGGTGCTGATGGATGGCATCCCGGGCTATGCCCTGGGCGTCAGCCTGAGCGAGCGCATCGGCATGCCAGACCTGTGGTTCCGGTCGCCTGATCGGCAGTTGGAAGGCAAGGCGGGCTATTGGTATTGGATCGGGCAATTCCTTGGCCCGATCGCCGGCATGGGTGAGAGCATCTACCGCGGCGCCGAAATGGCCATGGGCGACAACCCCTATCGCGGGGTGGAGACGGCGGCTCCCAAGGCGGTGCGCGACGTGATGCGCGCCGGGCGCTACACGGCCGAGGGGGCTCTGAACCTGCGGGGCGATGCCCTGATGGAATCGGTGCCCACGGCGGATGTGATCCGCCAGGCTATCGGCTTCACACCCGCCCGACTGGCCGAAATCTACCAGCAGAACAACTCCGCCAGGAATGCGCAGGAGGCAATCAACGACGCCCGGCAGCGCATCCTGACACGCTACTACACGGCCAGCCGAGCGGACGACACCAACGACATGCGCCGGATCGAGGCCGAGATTGACCGCTTCAACGATCAATACCCGGAGAAGGCTATCACTGGCCGGAACCTTGTGCAGTCCATGCGCCAGCGGGCGCGGTTGTCGGCGGAATCCAAGAACGGGCTGCGGCTGGAGCCTCGGTTGGATCAGGAGCTTCGCGGTCGGCTGCCGGCGCCGACCTATAATTGATTGCAGCGAAGGGCACGATCCGGTAATGGGCAAGTAGCTGACGCGCAGGAGCGCGCCTTTCATGGGGCGCTACCAATGGCCAGTCTCAATTATCCTATCGAAGCCGTGATTGCATCGGGCGCTTCCGTGTCTAGTGCGATGCGCCTGCATAATCCTGGCCTGGTGCGGTTGGTGCCGCAGCACTTAGTCATCCCCGCCGCGTGGACCGCAGCCAACGTCACGTTGCAAGGGATCACGACCGGCGTGACCAACTTCATTGACGTTAATCTGGAAGGCGCCGTCGCGCAAAATGCGTGGCCCTGGGCAGACCTTTTTGACCCGTTCGGCAACGAGATCGTGATTCCGGCTGCCGCCGGCCGCGGAATCGTCTTGTCTCCCCAGGATTTTATGGGGTGGTGGGCGCTTCGGGTGCGCAGCGGCACGGCGGCGGCCCCGGTTGTCCAGGCCGCCCAACGGCGGATTTGGTTCAGCCATCGCACCTTCGACTGAGGAACGCGCAACATGACTCTCCCTTGGGGCGTTGGCGGCGCGATAGCGCAGTCGGTGATTTCAGATTTCTCCATCAGCGGCACCTGGGTTCGCCCTCCGTCGTTCAGATATGTGACGATACGCCTCGGCGGTGGTGGCGGTGGTGGCGGTGGTGGCGCGCAAGGCGCGGTCGGCACGGCGACGAGCGGCGGCGGTGGTGGCGGTGGCGGCGCGGTGATCGAGTGGACATTTCCGGCAAGCGAGATCACGGCAAATTTGGTCATTACCCTTGCTGTGGCCGGTGTTGGCGGTGCTGGCGCCACGGCGCCCAGCACGGCAGGAGGCAACGGGAGCGGGG
>CANHTE010000009.1 GCA_947462945.1 Acetobacteraceae bacterium | reverse complement strand
GGGTGATGCCCTTGAAGACCTCACGCCCACCCGGATAGGATTTCGTCAAGTCCTTCATGACGTAGACATACTGGTAGGCGGGCATGGCTTGGTCCTGCGCGGCGAAAGGGTGAGCGGGTTCTATCGCATGACGGCGCGGATGGGGAGGGCTTGGGTGTGCTGACGCTGTTCCTGGCACCTGGCTCCAGCTCCATGGCCCCACATATCGCGCTGCATGAGCTGGGGGAGGGCTTTACGCCGCGCCTCGTCTCCCTGAAACGGCGGGAGAATCGCGCGCCGGAATTCCTCGCGTTGAACCCGGAAGGCAAGGTGCCGCTTCTCGTGACGCCTGAGGGCCGATTGACCGAGGTGGCGGCCATCCTCTTCTGGCTTGCGCGGCGCCACCCCACGGCCGCGCTGCTGCCCGCCGATGCCATGGGTGAAGCGCGGGTGATCTCCTGGATGTCCTTCCTTGCCGCAACAATCCATCCGGCCCGGCGGCAGGGGTTGGAGCATGCACGCACAATATGGGCCTTGGCTGAGGCCCGCCTGGGCGATGGGCCGCATGCGCTGGGGGCGGCTTATTCCATCGCCGACATCCATCTGTTCCGCCTGTTCTGGCGGTTTCGCGGCGGAGCGGGGCTCGCGCCGGAGGAATTCCCCCGGCTGACCGCGCATCATGAATGCATGATGGCCCGCCCCGCCGTTCAGCGCGTGCTGCGGGATGAGGCGGCGATGGGGTATGAGCTGCCGGCTTGAAGGAAAAAGGGCCTCCGGCGGCTGGGGCCACGGGCCCCAGACCCCATCCCTTGGCGTTTCCTGGGGCCTCTTGGGTCCAGCCGATGGAGGATCTTGCCTCTCCCAAACCCCGTCATGGAGCGCCGCCGCCGCTTCATCCTCCTCCAGCAGCGGCCCGATCACCTCCACCGGCCGCTGCCCGGCTTCCAGCACCACGCGGCAGGGCAGGTCGAGCGTCAGCTTGTCCGGATGCGGGCCGATGATGCGGCCGAGCTTGTGCTCGCCCCTCGCACAGACCAAGCGCCCGATACCCGCCCAGTAAAGGCTTCCGGGGCAGATGGCGGAGGGCTCGGCGCTGACATACATCGTGGTTTGCGCCAGCTCCGCGGCGGTGAATGCGGCGCAGGCGCGGCGGGCCACGGCGAAGCTCAGATGGAGGAAGGCGATATGGTCGAGCTGGTTCATCGGGGGGAGTTGCCATGGCCAGGGCGCTTGACGGCAGCGCCCTTTGCTTCCGATGCTTCCCCCCGCAGCAGGGAGAGCGCCATGTCCACCGCAGAAGAGTTGTGCGTCTGGGAATGCGAGCTGTGCAGCTACGTCTATGACGAAGCCAAGGGCGCACCGGAGGATGGCCTCGCCCCTGGCACGCGCTGGAAGGATGTGCCGGAGGATTGGTCCTGCCCGGATTGCGGGGCAACCAAGGCGGATTTTGTGATGCGCAAGAAGGGTTAGCGACCCCTTACGCCTCCTTCCGATAGGCAAAGGCTTTTGCAAAGCAATCCAGGATATGCCCGCCGGCCGTCGTCGCCGGATAGTGTGGCTGCGTGGCCCCCAGGGCGCGCGGATCAATCGGCGCCTGGAAATTCGGGTCATGAAAGGTCGCGATGGACATGCGCTCATGGCCCGAGCGGTTGATCACCCGGTGCGGGGTGCTGGCGAATCGGTCATTGCTCCAGCGGCCCAGCAGATCGCCCACATTCACCACGAGCGTGCCCGGCATGGGCGGTGCCGCGATCCACTCGCCCGACTGGCGTTCCTTCACCTCAAGGCCGCCGCTGTCATCCTGCCAGAGCAGGGTGATGCAGCCGAAATCCGTGTGCGGCGCCACGCCGAAGCCCTCCGTGTCATCGGGCGGCTGGGGCGGGTAGAAAACGGCCTGGGTGCGTTGCAGCGGCAAGGTGTAGTGGGGCGCGAAGAACCCCTCCGGCAGGTCCAGGCCGATGGCAATCGCGCGCATCAGGCCTGCGCCACAGCGCAGCATTTCGGCGTAATAGGCCTCCATGGCCGGCTGCAGCTCCGGCAACTCGGCCGGCCATTGATTGGGGCCGCGCAGCTTCTCGCCTGCCAGCACGGCCGGGTGATCGGCCGGCAGATCGAGGCCGAGGGAGAAGAACTCCTTCAAATCCGGCTTGGTGGCCCCCGCCATCACCGCACCGCCCGAGGCATGCCAGCCGCGATGCGCCAGGTTCGCGCGCGTACGGGCCTTCACCCCGGCAGGGAGATGAAAAAAGCGCCGTGCGGCGGCGGCGGCGGCCGCGATGATCGGCTCGGGCACGCCGTGGTTGCGGATGTAGAAGAAGCCCGGGCCGGTGCAGGCGGCGCGGATTTCGGCGGCGATGGCATGCAGCCGCGCGCCATCGGCAATTCCGCCGATGTCAATCACGGGCAGGGTCTGGCGGGTGGATAGGTCGGGCATGGGCGCGTCCGGTTCGAGGTATCTGTCCATGCTACTGGCTTGGTTCGTCAAAGCCCACAGCTTCAGCGCGCAGGCGTTCGGCCAGCAGGGTCTTGGGCACCTTGCCATAGGCGGATTTCGGCAGCGCCTCCCATGTCACGAAACGGCGCGGGTGCTTGTAGCGCGCCAGGCGCCCTTCCAGATGGGCCAGCAACGCCTCGGGCGCGGTGGGCGCACGCAGCACCAGGCAGGCGACGCCGGATTCCCCCCAGCGTGGATCGGGCAGGCCCAGCACGGCGCATTCCGCCACCGCCGGGTGGGTCAGCAGCGCTTCCTCCACCTCGCGCGGGTAGATGTTGGAGCCGGCTGAGATGAACATGTCCGAAGCGCGGCCGGTGATGTGCAGGAAACCCTGTGGGTCGAGAAAGCCAAGATCGCCGGTGTGGAACCAGCCCTGCCGGAAGGCCTTCTCATTGGCCGCGTCATTCTGGAAATAGCCGGCAAAGACGCCCGGGCCGCGCACGCAAATCTCGCCGCATTCAACATGGGCGCCGGCCTCATCCAGGATGGCGATGTCCATGCCCGTGCGCGGCGCGCCAACGCTGAGCGCGCCGGGGGCTTCATCCGCCGGGCTGTGCTGGTCCGGCCGCAGCACGGTGATGCAGCCAGTCACCTCGCCCAGCCCGAAATACTGCACCAGGCAGGAACCGAGGCGCTGCATCGCCCGCAGCTGATCCGCGCGATACATCGGCGCGCCCGCATAGATCACATGGCGCAGGCGATGCGGCGCCGCGGCCGGGTCCGCCACCAGCATGTTCAGGATGGTGGGCACGGTGAACATATTGGTGACGCCATGCCGGGCGATCAAATCCCAGGCGATGGCCGTATCCAGCCGTTCGCCCGGCAGCAGCACGGAACAGGCGCCCCGCGCCACCTGGCAGAGCGCATGAATGCCCGCCCCATGGCTGAGCGGGGCGACAACCAGTGAGACATCGCGCTCGGTCAGGCCGGGCATCAGGTCGGCCAGATGGTTGGTGATGATGAAACCCATCTGCCCATGCGTCAGCACCGCCGCCTTGGGCCGGCCCGTGGTGCCGGAGGTGAAGAAGAACCAGCAGGGATCATCCCGCCCGACCTCCGCCTCATGATGGGCCGGCGGCGGCGTGGCTTCGGCCAGCAGGGTTTCGTAATCGTCTTCTCCCGGCCGCGCATCGCCCATGGCGATGACCACGCCGCACGCCGGCGCGGCCGCGCGTACGGCATCGGCATGGGGGGCGAAGCCATGGTCACGCAGCAGCAGGCGCGCGCCGCTGGCCTGAGCGAGATAAGCCACCTCGGGCGGGGTCAGGCGGACATTGGTGGGCACCCAGACGGCGCCGATCTTCCACGTGGCCCACAGGCTCTCGAACATGGCGTTGCCATTGCGCGCATGCACCAGCACGCGGTCACCCTGGCCGATGCCCTGGGCGCGCAAAGCGGAGGCCAGCCGGTCCACCCGCGCGTCCAGTTCCGCCCAGCTCCAGCTGTGCTCCCGCCAGATCAACGCCGGGGCATCGGGCAGGCGGCGCGCCACCTGGCTCAGCAGGCGGCCCAGATTGGTGGCCGGGATCACGCCATCACCCCGGCGCCGGCATAGCCCCCATCCACCGGCAGCGCATGGCCGGTGATATAGGAGGAGCGCGCGGGGTCCAGCAGGAACAGCGCCGCTTCCGCCACCTCCTCCACCCGGCCATAGCGGGCGGCGGGAATGCGGCTGAGCCATTGTGCCCGGGTCTGGGCGTCATGCAGCGCCGCCACCAGCGGGGTCTCGATCGGCGCGGGGCAGATCGCGTTCACGCGGATGCCATGCGGCGCCAGATCCATCGCCATCACCTGTGCCATGTTGATGACCGCGGCCTTGGAGGCGCCGTAAGCCACGCGCCCCTCCACCCCCCGCAGGCCGGAAACCGAGGCGACCAGCACGATCGCGCCCCCCTTTCCCCCCGCCACCATGGCCCGCGCGGCAGCCTGGGCGGCCAGGAAACTTCCGGTGACATTCACATCGAGAATGCGGCGAAACAACTCGGCCGGCGTGTCGAGCAAGGGCGTGGCCGCCGAAATTCCGGCCGAGCAAACCAGGCCCTGAAGGCCGGAAAGCCGCTCGATCCACTCGGCCACGGCCGTGGCATCCGTCACGTCCAAGACCTCGGAGCCCTGGGCCGGCATGCGGTCCGCCAGCGCGGTCTCCCAGCCCGCCTTGCGCGCCGCCACGCCGATGGCGGCGCCAATGCCCGAAGCCCCGCCGGTGATCGCCAAAAGCCTGGACATTCCATTCCTCCCCAAATTCCCGGTTATGGGGCGTCTTGCGCGCCCGCCTTGCTCGGCGGCATTGTGCACACCGGAACGCGGCTCGCAAAAGCCGCCTGGAGGAGATGATACCCATGACCTTAAGCCCCCATCGCCGCGCCCTTCTGGCAGGCGGCGCCGCCCTTCTGGCCGCACCCCGCATTGGCGGCGCACAGCCGGCCTACCGCGCCGAATACAAGCTCTCCGTGGTCGGCAACCGGCCCATTCCCTTCGCCGAAGGGGCCTTCCAATGGGCGGAGCTGGTCACCCAGCGCTCCAATGGCCGCATCAATGTGAAGGTCTATCCGGGCAGCCAGCTGGTCGGCGGCGACCAGACCCGCGAATTGCTGGCCATGCGCCAGGGCATCATCGATTTCGCCGTCTTCAGCACGATCAACATCGCCCCCCAGGTACGGGAGGCCGGGATTTTCCAGCTTCCCTTCCTGATGCCCGACCACCGCGCCTTTGACGCGCTGATCAACGGCGAAGTCGGCCGCGACCTCACCACCATCATGGACCGTCGGGACGTGGCCGCCGTGGCCTTTGGCGAAAACGGCTTCCGCGAAATCAGCAATTCCAAGCGCGCCATCACAACGCCCGCCGATTTGCGCGGATTGAAAATCCGCTTCGCCGCCGGCGCCATCTTCAACGACATCTATAACGGCCTGGGCGCCAACCCGCTTCAGATGTCCTTCGCCGATCTCCAGCCGGCCCTCAGCACGGGCGCGGTGGATGGGCAGGAAAACCCGGTCAACCTCTTCCTGGCCTTCCGCATGGACACGCTGGCGCAGCGCCACATGACCATCTGGAACTACGTGAATGACGCGCTGATCTTCGGCCTGTCCAAATCCGTGATGGCAAGCTTCACCCCGGCCGACCAGGAATTGGTGCGCGAATGCGCGCGGGAGGCTGCGCGCAACAACATCACCCTCGCGCGTCAGGGCCTGGGCATTCCCGGCACCGACAACGCGGCCCTGCTGGAGCTGGCCCGCCGCAATGTGGAGGTGACGCAGCTCACGCCCGCGCAGAAGCAGGCCTTCGCCACGGCGCTGCGCCCGGTTTATGACCGCTGGGCCGCCACCATCGGCGCCGATCTGGTGCGCAAGGCCGAAGCCGCCATCCGCGCCGTTTCGTGACGCGCCCCTGATGGCCGCCGACTTCGATCCGACGGCCACGCCGCCAGACCCCAGGACGCGCATTCCGCTGACGCTGGAGCGCGTGCTGCTCGCCGCCGCCATGGGGGCCATGGCCCTCATCACGGCGGCGAATGTGGTGACGCGCTATCTTTCCAACATCTCGCTCGCCTTCACCGAGGAATATTCGGTGGCGCTGATGGTGGTGGTGGCCATGGTCGGCACGGCGCTGGCCACGGCCGGCGGGCGGCATATCCGCATCGGCTTCTTCGCGGACCAGCTCTCTCCCAACCGCCGCCGCATCGCCGAGATCGTGGCCCTGGGCCTGCTCATCCTCTGCTTCGCACTCATCCTCTGGTATGGCGCGCGCATGGTGTGGGACGAGTATGATTTCGAGGTTCTGTCGCCGGGCCTCGGCCATCCGCAATGGCTCTACACGATTTGCCTGCCGCTGCTGGCCATCCTGGTGATCGGGCGTGCGGCGGGCCGCATCATCCGGCTCGCCCGCGGAGAAGAGGGATGATCGGCATCATCCTGTTTCTCATGTTCATGATCCTGCTGCTGGGCGGCGTGCCGATTGCCGTTGCGCTGGGATTGGCGGGCGCTCTCGCCATCGCGCTGGCGGACCAGACGCTGATGGCCATGCCCACCAATGTCTATGCCGGCATTGCGAAATACCCGCTGATCGCCATCCCCATGTTCGTGCTGGTGGGCTGTGTGTTCGACCGCACGGGCGTCGCACTTCGCCTCGTGAAGTTCGCGACCGCGCTGGTGGGCGCCGGGCGTGGTGCGCTGGCTTCCGTCGCCGTGCTGGTGGCCATGATCATCGGCGGCATTTCGGGCTCCGGCCCCGCCACCTCAGCTGCCGTGGGCCAGGTGGTAACGCGCGGCATGGTGAAGGATGGCTATCCGCGCCCCTTCATCGCCGCCACGGTGGGTGCTGCGGCCGCAACCGACATCCTCATCCCGCCCTCCATCGCCTTCATCGTCTATGCGGTGATGGTGCCCGGCGTCTCGGTGCCGGCCATCTTCATGGCGGGGATGTTCCCCGGCATTCTCGCAGGTGTCGCCATCATCGTGCCCATCCTCATCATCTCCTGGCTCAAGGATTTCGGCGGCAAGAACCCGGATCGTGACGAGAATTCGATCTGGCAGAGCTTCAAGGAAGCCATCTGGGGGCTGATGGCGCCCATCGTCATCCTGGGCGGCATGCGCATCGGCGCCTTCACACCCACCGAGGCCGCCGTCATGGCGGTGTTCTATGGCTTGTTCGTCGGCTTCTTCATCTATCGCAGCATGACGATGAAGGACCTCTACGAAATGCTGGTGGAGGCGGGCGAGATTTCCGCCGTCATCCTCATCATCATCGCGCTCGCCAGTGTCTTTGCCTGGTCCACCTCCACGCTCGGCATCGTGCAGCCCATCGCCGGATGGATCGTGGGGCTGGGCCTGGGCGAATACGGGACCATCGCGCTGCTCATGGTGGCGCTGATCTTCATCGGGATGTTCCTGGATGGCGTCTCCACCTTCCTGATCCTGCTGCCGGTGCTGATTCCCATCGCCCGTGCCTTTGATTGGGACCTGACCTGGTTCGGCGTCATCCTCACCATGAAGATCGCCATCGGCCAATTCACGCCACCCCTGGCGGTGAACCTGATGGTGAGCTGCCGCATCGCGGGCGTGACCATGGAAAGCACCATCCCCTGGGTGGTGTGGATGATCCTGGCGATGTTCGTAGCGCTGGCGCTGGTGGTGGGGTTTCCGGGGATTGCCCTTTGGCTGCCGCGCGTGATGGGGATGATGTAGAAAAAAGGGGCCTTCGGCGGCTGGGGCCCCAGGTCTCAAGATGGGCGCCCCGGACCCCTTGCCTGAGCCCGGCGCTGACTTGGCTTCGTCGGGCGCCAAGTGGTGGGGTCTGGGGCCAATCGCCCCAGCCGCCGCAGGCCCTGTTTTTCTCAATCCTGCGCCGGCCCAAACTCCGCATCGCGATGCACCCAGGCACTGATCAGCAGCCCGAACCCGATCATGGTGGTCAGCATGGCGCTGCCGCCATGGCTGATCAGGGGCAAGGGCACCCCGCCCACGGGAATGCTGCCCGTGACCATGGCCACGTTCACGAAGATATACAGGAAATAGTTCGTCCCCAGGCCGATCGCGAGCAAGCGGCCGAATTGATGCTTGCAGCGCAGCGCCACAAGAAAGCAGAACCCCACCACCGACATCAGCAGGGCCAGCGTGCCCATGGCACCCACCAGGCCGAATTCCTCGGCGATCATGGTGAAGATGAAGTCGGTCTGTTTTTCCGGCAGGAAGTTTAGATGCCCTTGGGTGCCCTGCAGAAAGCCCTTGCCCCATAGCCCGCCCGAGCCCAGCGCGATCTTGGACTGGATGATGTTGTAGCCCGCCCCCAAGGGGTCCGATTCCGGATCCAGGAAGGTGGTGATGCGGGCCCGCTGATAGTCGCGCAGGTTTTCATAAATGATGGGCGCCGCCGCAAGCGCCGCGCCAAGGATGGCCGCGAATTTCCACCAGCGCACCCCCGCCGCCCAGAACATCGCCCCCCCCAGCGCCGCGGTGATGAGCGAGGTGCCGAGATTGGGCTGCTTGAAGATCAGGCCCACGGGCACAAGGATCATCAAGGCCGGGATCACCAGGAATAAGGGATTGCCCACCCGCTCCCAGCTCGCGCGGTGAAACCAGGCGGCGAGGGCCAGCACGAGCATGATCTTCATCAGCTCCGAAGGTTGCAATTGCAGCGGGCCCAGATCCACCCAGCGCTGCGCGCCCTTCCCCACCTCGCCATGCAGCGCCACCAGCACCAGCAGGCCGAGCGCAACCAGATAACCGAGCGGCGCGAGCCGCGCGATCAGCCGAATATCCACGAAGCCGATGCACAGCATGAGCACGAGGCAGAAGCCAAAGCGCAGCGCATGCTTGGTGGCATAAAGGTCGGGATTACCGCTGCCCGCCGAGTACAGCGCCACATAGCCCACCGCGCCGACCGCACAGAGCAGCAACACGAAAAGCCAAGGAATCTGCCACAGCTTTTGCAGGATGCCGGCGCCACGATCGCCTGTGAGCAGCCGCTTCTCAAACACCATGGACATTATGCGGCCCTCAAACGGCGGGCGGCGGCTCCGCCGCCTTGCCTTGCGCGCCGCGTGGGGGCGGCGCTGGGGGGATGCACCTCCGTGCTCGTCATCACGTTCCGCGCCCCACTTCCGCCACGCGTGGGGCCGGCACCTGGCGGAAACGGTTGAAGGTTTCCACCAGCGCATCCCGCGCCAGCGGCGCCGCCGTGCCGGAGCCCGAGGTGCCGTGCTCCACGATCACACTTACCGCATAAAGCGGGTTGTCATGCGGCGCATAGCCGACAAACAGCGCATGCGGCCGCCATTCACGCGGCACCTGATTGACATTGAAGCCGCGCTCGCGCTGCTCACGCGTCACGCGGCGCACCTGGGTGGTGCCGGTCTTGCCGGCCATCATGCCGAAGCCGCCCGGCAAGCGGGAGGGCAGCGCCGTGCCGCCTGGCTCATTCACCACGGCCCACATGGCATCGCGCACCAGGCGCATGTCGCGGTCCGGGATGCCCATGCTCGGCCAATCCTCAGGCCGGCCGCCGCGCACCGGGCGCCCCCCGATGCTGCGGGTCAGATGCGGTTGGATGGCGCGCCCGGTGGCGAGCCGCGCGGTCATGGTGCAAAGGCTGAGGGGCGTCAGCTGGTAAAAGCCCTGGCCGATGCCATGCACCACCGTATCCCCCAGCGCCCAGCCACGCCCCTGGGCCTCACGCCATTCGCGCGTGGGCACCAGGCCGCGCCGCGTGCCCGGCAATTCGATGTCCAGGTCCACACCCAGCCCGAAGCGGCGCGACATGGCGGCAATGCGGTTGATGCCAAGCCGCTTGGCCAGCTCATAGAAATACACGTCACAGCTGACCTTGAGCGCGGTGCGCATCTCCACGCCGCCATGTCCACTGCGGTTCCAGCAATGGAAGCGGCTCTCACCCAGGTCGAAATGGCCGGGGCAGCTGATCCGCTCGCCCGGCGAAATCACCCTGGCCTCCAGCCCGGCCAGCGCCACCACCATCTTGAAGGTGGAGCCCGGTGCATAAAGCCCGTTGGTCGCCTTGTTGATCAAAGGCGTGGCGCGATTGGCCGTCCATTGCCGCCATTGGGTGCCGCTGACGCCGGAATTGAACACATTGGGGTCAAAGCTCGGCTGACTCGCCATGGCCAGCACCTCGCCATTGCGGGCATTCATCACCACGATCGAGGTCCCCTCCTCAATCTTGCCGCGCAGCGTCTTCTGCAACTCGGT
Organism: Acetobacteraceae bacterium; assembly: GCA_947462945.1. Lineage (GTDB taxonomy): Bacteria > Pseudomonadota > Alphaproteobacteria > Acetobacterales > Acetobacteraceae > Roseococcus. The sequence continues at coordinate 1,687 of CANHTE010000009.1, read as the reverse complement.
ATCGACGCTGATTTCGATATCCTGGCCCGGCATACCCTCGCGCCGGTCCAGCTCGCGGATCACGCGGCCCACGGCATTCACTTCCAGCTGCACCGCGCCGGCGCGGCCGCGCAGCACCTGGTCATGATGCCGCTCAATCCCCGCGCGGCCGACCCGGATGCCGGGCAGCTGCAGCAGTGGGTCCCCATCCATGTCACGCTCGGCGGGCGGCGCCACATAGCCCACGATATGGGCCAGGTGCTCCGCCTCGGGATAGATGCGCGTGGTGCCGACATCAATCAGGATGCCCGGCAGATCCGGCGCATTCACCTCGATGCGGGCCATTTCCTCCCAGGTCAGGAATTCCCGGACGATGACGGGGACGAAGCGGCGGCGGCGGCGGACATCGCGCTCCACGCGCGTGCGTTCGTGATCGGCCAAGGGGACGATGCGGCTGAAGGTCTCCAGCGTGGCACCGACATCGGCGGTGTGCTCGGCCACCAGCAGGGCGCGCCAATTCAGGCGATTGCCGGCCACCACGCGCTCATTGCGGTCCAGCACGCGGCCGCGCGGGGGCGAGAGGAGGCGGGCCGAAAGGCGGTTTTCCTCGGCCAGGGTCGCATAGCGCTCGCCCTGCTCCACCTGGAGCTTGTGCAGGCGATAGCCCAGGAAGCCGAAGGCCCCCAGCTGCACACTGCCCATCAGCAGGGCGCGGCGGGTGAAGACGCCACGGCGCTCCTCCTCCTCGCGCTTCACGCCGCGCATACTGAAATTCTCGATGCCGCCCTTGGTGCGGCGAAAGATTTGCGGAAACCTCACAGCGCTGTCTCCGCCCGTCGCATCGCCGTGTGCAGCCGCGCCAGCAGCCAGGCCAGGGCCGGATAAAGCCCGACCGCCATGCCCCATTGGCCCAGCCCGGGCGCAAGCGGCGGCAAGACCCAGCCCAGCAGCGCCTGCAACCCCCAACCAAGCGCCACCCCGCCGGCCGCAAAGCCGCAGAACACCATCCAGCTGGTCAGAAAGCTTTGCCGCACCAGGAAGTCCCGCAGCCGAAGCGTCACGCCATGCACAATCAGAAGGGTCAGCACCCCGGTGCCGAGCGGGGCGAATGACAAAAGATCCTGCAAAAGGCCGAGGACAAACACCACAGGCGCGGGCATGGCAGCCGGGCGGAAGATCGTCCAGAAGAAAATGCAGGGCAGCGCCAGCGCGCCGATCATGCCGGGCAGGCCCACCGGCACCGCGGCCAGGATGATCAGAAAGGCGGTGAACAGCCCGGGAAACCCCGCGCGCGCCGCTGCGTCGAGGCGCCGGAGCAGGCCCATGGGCGGCTCCGGCCGGCCCTTGGAGACCATGGGATCAACGCCGCCCGCGAGGCTCAGGCCGGGCCACGGATTCCGGCGGCAGAATGCCCGAGAGGCCAAAATCGAACAGGCGAAGCACGTCCAGCCGGTCCAGCTGGGCGAACAACTCCACCTCCACCGCGCCGCTCTCGGTCCAGCGCACCACGCCGACCGGCAGCCCGGCTGGGAAGGCGCCGGCCTGGGCGCTGGTCACCACGCGGTCCCCCTCCCGCGGAAGCATGCCCTCGGGCCAATGCTGGAGCCGGGGGCGGGCGGCATTGTTGCCCACCAGAATGGCCCGCGCGCGGCTGCCCTCCAGCGTCACGGGCACGCGGCTGTTGATGTCGGTGGCGAGCAGCACGCGG
>CANHTE010000008.1 GCA_947462945.1 Acetobacteraceae bacterium | reverse complement strand
GTGTGACAACCTCTTTGGCCTTTGGCTGGCCTTCTTCCGCGAGCATCTGATCACCTTCATCGGCGCGCTGGTGCTGCTGCCGCTGACCATGATCCTGAATTGGCGGCTGGGGCTGCTGCTGATCGGCCTGGTGGTGATCTTCACCATCCTCACCACACTGGTCATTCGCAAGACGCAGGTGGCGCAGATGCAGGTGGAGGAGTTCCATACGCAACTGGCCGGTTCCGCGCAGGATGCGCTGTCCAACGTTGTCGTCGTGCAATCCTTCACGCGCCTCAACAGCGAGGCGAAGATGTTCGGCGATATCATGCGCCAGGTGCTGGATCATCAGTTTCCGGTGCTGAACTGGTGGGCGCTGGTGAATGTGCTCTCGCGCGCGGCCAGCACCATCACCGTGATTCTCATCTTCATGCTGGGCACGCTGCTGCATCTGCGCGGCCAGGCCACGGTGGGTGACATCGTCAGCTTCATGGGCTTCGCGACATTGCTGGTGGCGCGGCTGGAAGGCGCGGTCGGCTTCGTCTCGCACATGCTGTTCCAGGCCCCCGCGCTGAAGCAATTCTTCGAGGTGCTGGACGCGGTCAGCACCGTGCCCGACCGGCCGGGGGCGAAGGAAATGGGCCGCGCCGAAGGGCATGTGCGCTTCGAGGATGTCGGCTTTTCCTACCCCACCAGCGGGCGGATTTTGAACGGGATTGATCTGGCCTCCCACCCTGGCCAGACCATCGCGCTGGTCGGCACCACCGGCGCGGGCAAGACCACTTCGATGCAGCTACTGCAGCGCCTCTGGGACCCGACGGATGGGCGCATCACGCTGGACGGCGCGGATCTGCGCGACATCAAGCTGGACAGCCTGCGCCGCAACATCGGCGTGGTCTTCCAGGAGAGCATGCTGTTCAACCGCAGCATCCGCGACAATCTTCTCGTCGGCCGCGCCGATGCCACCCAGGAAGATATCGAGCGCGCCTGCCGGATGGCGGAGGCGCATGACTTCATCACCCGGCAGCCGCATGGCTATGACACGATGGTGGGTGAACGCGGGGCCTCGCTCTCGGGCGGTCAGCGGCAGCGCCTGGCCATCGCGCGCGCGCTGCTGAAGGACCCGCCCGTGCTGATCCTGGACGAGGCGACCAGCGCGCTTGATGCCGCAACGGAAGCCAAGGTGGCCAAGGCGCTGCGCGCATTGATGGCGGGGCGCACCACCTTCATTATCGCGCACCGGCTTTCCACCGTGCGCGATGCCGATGAAATCCTGGTGTTTGAGCAGGGGCGCATCGTGGAGCGCGGCAGCTTCCAGGCGCTGCTGGCGCAGGGCGGCCGTTTTGCCGATCTGGTGAAGACGCAATTGACCGGTGCCAGCGAATAGCCGGGCTCGACCCATCCGGGCTTCCTGGATAGCGTGGGGGTATGTTCACCCTCCCCGCGCTCGAAGCCGCCGAGACCCTGATCCGGCGGCATTTCCCCGCCACGCCGCAATACGCTTGGCCGCTGCTGGCGCGGCGCGCGGGCTGCGAGGTCTGGGTCAAGCATGAAAACCACACCCCCACCGGGGCCTTCAAGGTCCGCGGCGGCCTGACCTATTTCGAGCATCTGCGCTCACCCGGCGTGATCAGCGCGACGCGCGGCAATCACGGGCAGTCGCTGGCCTATGCGGGGGCCAAGGCGGGGATTCCGGTCACCATCGTGGTGCCGATCGGCAATTCGACCGAGAAGAACGCGGCGATGCGCGCCCAGGGCGCCACGTTGATCGAACACGGCGCGGATTTCGACGTGGCGCGGCAATATGCCCGTGATCTGGCGGCGGAGCGCGGCCTGGATTTCGCGCCCTCCTTCGCGCCGGATTTGGTGCGCGGCGTGGCCACCTATGCGCTGGAGCTGTTTCGTGCGGCACCGCCGCTGGATGCGCTGTATGTCCCCATCGGGCTCGGCTCGGGCATTTGCGGCTGCATCATGGCGCGGGACCTGCTGGGCCTTTCGACCGAGATCATCGGCGTGCAATCCACCGGCGCCGATGCCTATGCCCAGAGCTTCGCCGCCGGACAGGTGATCGAGACACCAAGCGCCGTGACGCTCGCGGATGGCATGGCCACGCGCATCCCGGACCCCGCGGCGCTGGCCATGATCCTGAAGGGCGCCGCCCGCATCGTCACCGTCACGGATGATGAGGTGCGCGACGCCATTCGCGCCTATTGGACCGATACGCACAACCTGGCCGAAGGCGCCGGCGCCGCCCCCTTCGCGGCCCTGATGCAGGAGAGCGCCGCCATGGCCGGCAAGCGCGTGGCGACCATCCTGTGCGGCGGCAATATTGATCTGGCACTGTTCCGCGACTGGGTGATGGCATGATCCTGGAGCATGTCAGCCCGCTGGGCGGCGCCGCGGTGGATGTGCATGTCGCGGATGGGCGCATCACGGCGCTGATCCCGAGCCTGCGGGAAGGTGCTCCGCGTCTGCTGCTGCCCGGCCTGGTGGAAGGGCATTGCCACCTGGACAAGACGCTCTGGGGGCGGCCCTGGTGGCGCAATGAGGTCGGCCCTTCCCTGATGGACCGCATCAACAATGAAAAGGCCACGCGGCGCGCCATCGGCATGGATGCCAGCCGCGAAGGGCGCGCGCTCTGCGAAGCGCATCTGGCCGCCGGCACCACGCGGCTGCGCAGCCATGTGGATGTGGATGAGGAAAGCCGCCTCACCCATGTCGAGAAGCTGCTCATCCTTCGGGAGGAGATGCGCGGCCGCATCGAAATCCAGCTCGTCGCCTTTCCGCAATCGGGCATCCTGCGCATGCCCGGCGTGGAGGAATGGTTGGACACGGCCTTGCGCCTGGGCTGTGACGCGGTGGGCGGGCTGGACCCCTCGCTGATTGACCGCGACCCCGTGCGCCACCTGGACATCGTGTTCAAACTGGCTGAGCGGCATGGCAAGCCCGTGGATATCCATTTGCACGAAGCGGGAGAGCTGGGCGCCTTCAGCATGGAGCTGATCGCCGAGCGCGCCCGCGCTTTGGGCATGCAGGGCCGTGTGGTCATCAGCCACGGTTTCGCGCTGGGCGATGTCGCAGCGGCGCGTGCCGATGCCCTGCTGGGGCAATTGGCGGAGGCGGGGGTGGCGCTCTGCACCTCCGTCCCGCCCTCACGCGCGGTGCCGCCCTTGAAGCGTGCGCGTGAATTGGGCGTCACGCTCTTTGCCGGCAACGACAATATCCGTGACACCTGGAGCCCGCATAACGCGCCTGACATGCTGGCCCGCGCCGCGATGGTCGCCCTGAAATACGAGCTGCGGCGGGATGAGGATGTGGCGCTGGCGCTGGACGCCGTGACCTTCGCGGGCGCCCGCGCCTGCGGCTTCGTGGATTACGGAATCACCGTCGGTGCGCGGGCGGATCTGGTGGTGGTGCGGGCTGAGAGCATTGCCGAGGCGGTGGTGAGCCGTTGCGCGCCGGAGATGGTGGTTTCGGCGGGGGTGGTGGTCGCCTCGTAAAAAGGAGGCCTCCGGCGGCTGGGGCCTCATGCTGAAAGAAGTGCGGCCCCAGACCCCTTTCGTAAAATTCGCTTTGGAATGGGGTCTGGGGCCCGTGGCCCCAGCCGCCGGAGGCCCTTTTCTACCCATTTCCCCCAGAGAGCGTCTGATTGGCCAGCCGCTCCGACAGCTTCGCCACGGCGGTATGATCCTCCCCCGCGCCCAGATGCGTCGCCGCCGCCGCCCACAACTCCCGCGTCAGCGCCGAAAGTGGCGTCGGCACCCCCGCTTCCTTGCCGACCTCGATGGCGATGGAGAGGTCCTTCACCATCAAATCCAGCCCGAAGCCGGAATCGAAGCGCCGCGACAGCACGAATTGCCGGAACTTCTTCTGGGTGGAGTTGTTCATGCCGGTGGAGGAATTCAGCACATCCACCATCAGCCCCGGCTCCAGACCGAGCTTCTGGCCGATCAGCAGCGCCTCGATGCCGATGAGAAAACCACCGGCGCTGACCAGGTTGTTCAGCGCCTTCATGGCCTGGCCCGCGCCCGTCGCGCCGCAGCGATGGATCGAGGTGCCCATGGCGCGCAGGATGGGCTCGGCGGCGTCGAGATCGGCCGTCGTGCCGCCGGCCATGATGGCGAGTTCGCCCGATTTGGCGCGCGGCACACCGCCGGAGACGGGGCAATCCACCATGCGCACGCCGCGGGTGGCGAGGCGCGCCGCGATTTCGCGCGTGCGGGTCGGATTGCCCGAGGTCATGTCAATGAACAGGCAGCCCTCGGGCAGGGCGGGCATCACGGCATCGGCAACGATGGCCACTTCCTTGCTGGTGGGCAGGATGCACAGGAAGGCCTCCGCCCCCCGCGCCGCTTCAGCGGGGGAGGCAGCGGCATGGCCGCCCACCTCGCTCACGAAGCGCGCCACCCGCTCGGCGGAGATGTCGGTGACGGCGACATCAAAGCCGGCCTTGATGAGGTTGGCGGCCATCGGCCAGCCCATATTGCCGATGCCGGCAAAGGCGACGCGCTGCATGGCGTTACTTCTTGGACTTGGCGGCGACGGGCTTCTTGGCCGCGACCTTCTTCGGCGCATCCACGGGCTTTGGCGCGGCCTTGGCCTTCTTGGCGGGCTTGGCTTCCTTGGGCTTGATCGCGCCCTCGGCCAGCAGCACCTCATGCGTCGCCTTGAAGGCATCAAGCGCGGCGGGAATGCCGCAATAGGCGGCGGCGTGGCTCAGCGTGGCGCGGATTTCATCCACCGTCACGCCATTGGCCAAGGCGCCCTTCACATGCAGCTTCACCTCGGGGATCTTGCCCAGGGCCGTGAGCATGGCGAGGTTGATGATGGAGCGCGTCTTGCGGTCCAGCGTCGGGTCGCCCCAGGCCATGCCCCAGGCCCAGCTGGTGGTGATGCGCTGGAAGGCCATCATGAAATCATCGGCCTTGGCCATGCTGGCATCCACATATTCCGCGCCGAGCACGGCGCGGCGGATGGGCAGGCCCTTCTTGAAGAGCTTGTCGTCGTCGAGTGCCATGGAGGTTTTCCCTTTGTTGAAAGATGACGCAGGCTAGTCGGCGCCCAACACGGGTCAATGGGAGGTTCGGCATGTTCTTCGAGGGCTTCACGCTGGAAACGCGTCAGGTGAATGGCATGGCGGTGCGCTTCCGGCGCGGCGGCAGCGGGCCGCCCTTGCTGCTGCTGCACGGCAACCCGCAGACCCATGCGATGTGGCACCTGGTGGCGCCGGAACTGGCCCAGCGCTTCACCGTGATCGCCGCCGATATTCGCGGCTATGGTTTTTCGGAAAAGCCGGGCGCCAGCGCCGATCACGCCCCCTATTCCAAGCGGGAAATGGCCAAGGATGTGGTGGGGCTGATGCAAGGCCTGGGCTTTGGGCGCTTCAGCGTCGTCAGCCATGATCGCGGGGCGCGGCTGGCGCATCGTCTGGCGCTGGATCACGCGGCTTTGGTGGAAAAGCTTTGCGTGATGGATATCGTCCCCACGCTGCATCACTTCGAGCATGCCGACATGGCCTTTGGCCTTGGCTACTATCACTGGTTCTGGTTCGCCCAGCCGCATCCGGGGCCAGAGCGGCTGATCAGCCAGGATGTGGAGCTGTGGTTCGACATCCACACCTCACGCGAGCCCAAGGATCGCAGCTTCTTCCACCCCGAGGCGCGGGCGGATTACCTGGCCGCGCTGCGGCTGCCCGGCACGGTCACCGCCATCTGCGAGGATTACCGCGCGGCGGCGAGTGTTGATCTGTTGCACGACCGCGCCAGCAGGGCAGCGGGGGAGAGGGTGGCGTGCCCGGTGCTGGCGCTCTGGGGCTCGAAGGGCAAGATCGGGCAATGGTACGAGCCACTTTCGGTCTGGCGCAGCTATGCGACGGGCGCGGTGAGCGGGCATGCGGTGCAAAGCGGGCATTATCTGGCGGAGGAAGCGCCAGGGGAGGTGCTGGCGGCGCTGGGGGGGTTTTTGGGGTCGTAAAGGGGGCCTCCGGCGGCTGGGGCCGGGGCCCCAGACCCCGTTCCTTGGGGTATTCGCGGTGAGGCACCCGGCCCTCCAAACGAAAGGGGTCTGGGGCCCCGGCCCCAGCCGCCGGAGGCCCTTGTTCCTCCTGAACCCAGATTCATGAAAAACTTGACTTTGCAGGCATTTAGTCCTAGAACTTGACCTGCTGTTTGTCATCCAAATCCGAATCTCTGGCTGATCCTCACCCCGGATCGCCACTTTGTCCGAAATCATCCCGCACCAACGGGAGAGTCCCGGAAATCCCGGGTTCAGGACGGCGCCTTGCCCTCAATCCCCCAGGGCCGCCCCATCCCGGCGAGGGTCCGCCGCCCCTTCCAGCCCGCCTGGAATGCGCCGGATGATGTGCAGCCCGGTATTGACCTCCACCACGCGCGGCGCGTGACCCATGACGGTGAGCGCCGGCGCCAGGCTGGCGGCTGCGGTGCCCCGTTCCAGCTCCACCGCGTTGTTTTGGGCGCCCAGCCTTGGGCGGGCCACGGCCTGCCAGGCATCGTGGTTCCAGGCCAGGATTTCCGCCAGCGCGCCGACCACCGCATCGGGAATCCAGGCGCCACCGCCAGCGCCGAGCACGATTTCGGGCGCCCCGGCGCTGTCAAAGACGATCGTGGGCGCCATGGTCGTGGCCGGGCGCTTGCCGCCTTGCAGGCGGTTGGGCGAAAGGCTGTTGGGGTTCACGGCGAAATTCGTGCTGCCATTGTTCAGGGCCACGCCCATCGCCAGAAGGTCCGCGCCGAAATTCAGATTATTGGTGGTGGTGAAGGCAACGGCGCCGCCCTGCGCATCCATCACCGAGATATGGGTCGTCATTGGGGCGTTTTCCGGGATGCCCGGGCTGGCCTCGGGGCGGGCCTGCGCGGGCGTGATCAGGGCCGCGCGGGCATCCAGATACCGGCGGGAAATCATCGCATCCTCGGGCACGGTGACGAAGCGCGGGTCCCCCACCCAGCGGATGCGGTCGGCGCGGGCCAGGCGGCCGGCCTCGATGAGCAGATGCGCGGCGGCCGCTCTGCCGGGCGCGGTTTGCGCGAAGCCCGCACGCTCCAGCAGGCCCAGCTGCTGCAACACGGAAACCCCCCCTGAGGAAGGCGCCGCGGCGGTGCAGATGCGGCGCTCAAAGGCAGGGGCGCAGAGCGCATCCCGCGCGATGGCGCGATAGGCGCGCAAATCCTCGGCCGTGATGAGCCCGGGGATGGGGGGGCTGCGCGTGGCGTTGAGGAAGGCCTCCGCCAGGGGGCCTTCGCGCAATGCGGCGGCACCGCCCGCCGCCACCAGCCGCAAGGCCTGTGTCTGGGCGGGGTTGCGCAGCAGATGGCCGATGGCGTAGGGGGCGCCCTCCGGCGTGTAGAACAATGCGCGGAAATCCGGATTTTGCCGCAAGGCGGCCGCGCGGGCCGTGAGCACGGCACGGAGGTAGGGGGGCATGGGGAAGCCCTCCTCCGCCAGCCGGATGGCTGGGGTGAAAAGCTGGGCCCAAGGCAGGCGGCCCTGCATGTCATGGCCGGCTTCGAGCGCGGCGATACTGCCGGGGATTGCCACGGCGCGGCCGCTGCGGGCCACGCTGGGCGGCAGGCGGGTGCCATCCGTCTCCAGCGGCAGGGCCGGCGTGGCGGCGGCGGGGGCCTGGGCGACGCCATCCCAATGCATCAGGCGCCGGCTGGCCGGGTCCCAGGCGAGAAGCAGGCCGCCTGAGAAAAGCCCCGAGGCATGTGGCTCCACCACGCTCAGGACGGCCTGGGCAGCCACGGCGGCATCCATGGCGCTGCCGCCGGCGCGCAGCATCTCCAGCCCTGCTGCGGAGGCAGCCGGGTGGGCGGTGGCGACCATCTGGCGCGTGGCGCGGGTGGCCTCGGCCTGGGCCAGGCCGGGCAGCAACAGGAGCAGCAGCAGCAGGGGGCGCATCAGCGGGCTTCCGGGGGCGAGGGTTCTTCGCCACGATGCCGGAACTTCGGAGAGATCGCCATGCGCCGCCGTTCCCTGCTTGCCCTGCCGCTGCTGGCCAGCCCTGCCTTGATAAGCCTTGCCTTGGCGCAACCCCGCGCCATCCGGGTGATCGTCCCCTTCGGCGCGGGCGGCATCATTGATGTGGCCGCACGCCTGCTGGCCGAGCCGATGGGCCTGGAGCTGGGCCAGCCCTTGTTGATCGAGAACCAGCCGGGGGCGGGTGCCACCATCGGCGCACGGAATGCGGCGCGCGCGGCGCCGGATGGGCAGACCCTGCTGGTCAGTGGCGCGGCACACGCAGTGATGCCCACCCTGTACCATGATGCCCCGGACCCGGCGCGGGATTTCACGCCGATCACGCTGATCTCGCAGCAGCCCTTCCTGCTGGCGGTGCACCCTTCCAACCCCGCGCGCAGCCTGCCCGCCTTCCTGGCCTGGCTGCGGGAGAAGCGCGATACGGCGACCTTTGGCACCACGGGGATTGGTGCGGCCTCACACCTTGCCGGGGAATTGCTGAAGAAGCTGGCCGGGGTGGATTTCACCGTGGTGCCATATCGCGGCACGCCCCAGGCCGTGACCGACCTGACGGCCGGCCGGCTGGATTTCATGATCGACAGCCAGACGCTGCTGGCGCCGCTGGCCCGTGCCGGGCAGGTGGTGGGCCTGGCGGTGACGACACCCACACGCTCCGTGATGCTGCCGGACTTGCCGAGCATCGCCGATGCGGTGCCCGGCTTTGACAGCTCCTCCTGGCAGGGGATGTATGCGCCGGCCGGGCTGCCGGCCCCCCTGGTGGCGCGCCTGGTGGCCGCGGCCGAGGTGGCGCTGGCCCGCCCCGAACTGCAACGGCGCATGGCAGAGGCAGGCTTGCAGATGATGCCGACCGGGCCGGAGGCGCTCGCGCGCTTCCTGGCGGCGGAGACGGCGCGCTGGGTGCCCATCCTGCAAGCCACGGGCGCACGCGGCGGGTAAGCTTGGGGCTTGAGGCACGGGCTGCGTGTCTGTAGGGTCCAACCCATCGCGGGCGTAGTTCAGAGGTAGAACGTCAGCTTCCCAAGCTGAATGTCGGGGGTTCGATTCCCCCCGCCCGCTCCATCTCTTCAATCCGCGCGGATGCCGGCCTCTCGCACCAGGCGGCCCCAGCGGGTGACCTCCTCTTCCATGAAGCCGCGCGAACGATCCGGCTCCCAGCCCAGGACGTCGAAGCCGCCTTCCTCGGCCCGGCGGCGCAGATCGGCGTCCCGCACGGCCAATTGTGTGGCGCGGCTGAGTTCCGTCAGGGCGGGGCGTGGCACGGCGGTATTGGTCAGCATGGCGGTCCAGTTGGTCATTTGCAGGCCGGCCGCGCCAGCCTCCGCCACGGTGGGGATATCCGGCACAAGCCGATGTCGTGCCGCGCCGGTGACGGCCAGTCCGCGCAGGCGCCCCCCCTGAATCTGGGCCAGGCATTCCGGCAGGTTGGAGACCATGAAATCCAGATTGCCCGCGACCAGATCGGTTACGCCCGGCGCTCCGCCGCGATAGGGAACATGGGTGATGTTGCCGGCCGCGCCCGAAACGCGCCGGAACAATTCCAGCCCCAGATGCGGCGGCGAGCCATTGCCCGATGAACCCGCATTGAGCACGCGTGCGCGCGCCTGGGTGATGAGATCGGCCAGGTTGCGCGCCGGGTTGGAGGCATTGACCACCACCACCAGCGGCAAGGAACCGAGCACCGAGACAGGGACGAAATCCCGCATCAGGTCATAGGGCGCATTCGGGAAAAGCCCGACATTCACCGCATGGGTGAGGGTGATGGCCAGCAGGGTATGGCCATCAGGCGCGGATTTCGCGGCGGCATCCGCGCCGATCATCGCATTGCCGCCCGCCCGATTTTCCACCACCACGGCTTTGCCCCAAATCTCGGAAAGCCGCTGTGCCACCAGCCGCGCCATGATGTCCGTCAGCCCCGCCGGGGTGAAGGGCACGATGTAGCGGACCACGCGGTCTGGGAAGGCCGCGCCCTGTGCCTTTGTGGCAAGGGGCTGGAAGGCCAGCGGCGAGGCCAGGGCGACCCGGCGCGAGATGGGCATGGGTGTTTCTCCATGGGCGATCATGGCGCGCCCTTCCGCCCGAGTTTAGCCCGTTGTGCCGGTGATTTGGCAAGGCGCGCTGCCTCTGCCGTAATGCTGGCGACAACAAGGAAATTCCCGCATGACCACAGACTTTCCCCTGCCCAGCGCGAGCCCGGCCGAATTGGGGCTTGATCCCGCCAAGCTTGAACTTCTGTGTGCGCGGGTGGAGGCCGACATCGCAGCGGGCCATCATCCCGGCGCGCAGCTGGCCCTGGCGCGGCATGGCAAACTCGCCCTGTTTCGCAGCTTTGGCGCGGCGTGCCAGGGTGTGGCGGCGACGGATGAGACGCTCTGGCTGCTCTACTCCAACACCAAGGTCATCACGGCCGCCGGGCTCTGGGCCTTGGCCGAGGATGGCCGGCTGCGGTTGACGGACAAGGTCGCGCAGCACCTTCCGGGCTTCGAGGCGCATGGCAAGGGCGAGATCACCTTCATCGAGCTGCTGACGCATCAGGCCGGCTTCCCCAGCGCCGAGATCACCCCCGCCGCCTGGGAGGATGCAGCCAAGCTGCGCGAGATGGTGTGCAACTTCCCCTTGGAGTGGGAGCCCGGCAGCCGCGTGCGCTACCACCCGGCCGCCGCACATTGGGTGGCGGCGGCGGTGATCCGCGCGGTGACCGGCGAGGATCACCGCAGCTATCTGCGCCGGCGGATCATCGCTCCCCTTGGCCTGGCGGGTGAGCTGTTCGTGGGCGTGCCCGCCGAAGCACAGGCCCGCACGGCCGATATGCATGATGTGGACGGCACGGTCCGCATGCCGGAAGGGAGCGCGGCTTTCCTGGCGGCGGGGGTGCCAGGCGGCGGTGGCTATGGCACGGCGCGGGCGATGGCGGCTTTCTATCAGGCCCTGATCCAGGGCGGCGCCCTGGCCGGGCAGCGCATCCTGTCACCGCGGATGCTTGCCTATGCCATTCGCAACCACACGGGCGACCGGCCGGATGAGTATAACGGCATGCCGATGCATCGAGGTTTGGGCCCGCATTTGCGCGGAACGACGCGAGAAATTCGCGGCCTGGGTGCGATCGCCCACCCTGGCACTTTTGGGCATGGCGGCGTCGGCTCATCCTATTGCTGGGGCGATCCGGAATCCGGTGTGTCCTTTGCCTTCCTGTCGAACACCCGGCAGACCGAGGAATTCCACGGGCCGCGCATGGACACGCTCAGCACCCTGGCCCACGCGGCCATTATTTCGTGAGCAGGCGGACCAGACCATCGAGCTGGTCGAGGTCCTTATAGGCCAGAATCACCTGCCCGCCGCGCGCGCCGTGGCGGATGGTGACCTTGAGGCCAAGATGGCCCGTGATCTGCCGCTCCAGCGCGCGGGTTTCCGCATCGGATTTCGGCTGGCGGGGTGCGGGGCCGACATTCTTCACCGCCGCCAGAGCTTCCGCCTGGCGGACATTCAGCCCACGATCCACAACTTGCAGGGCCAGTGCCACGGGGTCCTTGGCGGTGAGCAAGGCGCGGGCATGGCCAGCCGTCAGGGCGCCTTCCCGCAACAGATCGCGCACCCTGTCGGGCAAGTTCAGCAGGCGCAGCGTATTCGCAACATGCGGGCGGCTTTTGCCGACAGCGCGGGCCAGGGCTTCCTGCGTCAGGCCGAATTGCTCGGTCAGGCGGCCATAGCCCTCGGCTTCTTCCAGGGCATTGAGGTCCTGGCGCTGGAGGTTCTCCACCAGCCCCGCGGCCATCGCCTCACGGTCTGAGAAGTCACGGACCAGGGCGGGAACTTCATGCAGGCCGGCAGCCTGGGCCGCGCGCCAGCGCCGCTCCCCGCCGATGATTTCAAAGCGGTTGGGCCGGGATTTGATGGGGCGCACCAGGATGGGTTGCAGCACGCCATGCTCCCGGATGGAGGCTGCCAGTTCAGCGAGCGTTGCCTCGTCCAGCGATTCACGAGGCTGGAATGGG
>CANHTE010000007.1 GCA_947462945.1 Acetobacteraceae bacterium | reverse complement strand
CCCCGGCATCTTTGAATGGAAGCTGAAGCAAGGCTGGATCAACCGTGCCATCGCCCAGTACGGAATGGATCGCTGGTTCATCCATGTGGACGCGGATGAGCACATTGTCTTCGAAGATTGCGCACGGCGCGGCTTTGAGGAGCTGGCGGCGGAGATGGAGCGGCGCGACCTGTGGCGCGTGCGCGGCTTCATGCTGGACATGTATGCGGAGGGTCCGCTGCTGCAATCCCGCTATCGGGCGGGCGATGCCCTGCTGGAGAGCTATGCGTTCCATGACGCCGCCGGCTATGTGGAGAGCCGCTACAAGGAGGTGCTTTCGGTGAAGGGCGGGCCGCGCCGGCGGGTCTTCGCCGCGGCCGATGCTTCCTTCAATCCCGAGATGGTGAAGTATCCGCTCTTTCGCCTGAAGCCCGGCGATTTGGTGGCCAATCCGCATCATATATGGCCCTATGATGCAAACTTCCTTTCGCCCCGGTTTTTGGCTATTCTTCATTTCAAATTCCTGCCGGACGTGGCCGATCGCATCCAGCGCGCATTGGTCCAGAAGAACTACTGGGGCGGCAGCGCAGAGTATCGCTGCTACCACGAGGTGCTGAGCCAGGCGCCTGATCTCAGCCTGCACGGGTCCATCAGCGCCCGTTATGAATCACCGGAGGGTCTGGTGTCGCGCGGGCTGATCGCCCGGATCGGCTGGTCGCGCCCTTCGGGCCGCGCTCACGCGATGCTGGCCGCCGCACGGGCCCATCGCGCGGCCCTGGCCGCCGCCTTGCCCTTTACGCCCCACGCGCCGGAAGCACTTGCAACCCCCGCGTCTTTTGCCCCGCGCGTCAGCATCGCGGCGCCCAAGCCCGCCCCGCCCCCCGGCGGTGCGGCCACCACCATCCGCCCCACATCCCCCATGGCCCAGGCGCGCGACGGGCGGTTCACCGTGACGGTGAATGAATACCGTTCGAAGCCCCCCACCTACCGCCACCTTGACCTCACCATCCCAGACTTGCCGCTGGAGGATGGCCAAAGCATCGCCGTCCGCTTCAAGCTGGGGCTGAGCGGCGTGGCCCCGCGGCTGGAATTCCGCCCTGGACCCGGCTGGCCGCTTTTCGCCAAGGCCTGGCCTGGCGAGGAGGCGGATCATTTCGGCCCGGTCTTTCGCGTGGGCCCCGGCGGGCCCCGCGCCAAGGTGATGGCCCTGATCCCGGAAGCGGGGGACCGCGCGGCCATCACCGCCATCATCGGCCAATTGCCTGAGATCGTCGCCGCCGTGCTGCCGCATCTGCCGCTCGGCTCCGAGGATATCGTGTTGTTTTCCCGCGCGGCCGTCGAATTGCCGGCGGCCCTCTCATGAGCGAGGCGGAAAAGCCCGTGAGCGAAGCCGTGCTGGCTGCGCTGCTGGGCGTGCATCTGGCCGAGATGGAAGCCCGACTGGAAGCCTGGGGCGAAGCCCTCCTGAAAGGGGCAACATCTGGCGTGGTGCCCGCCCCCCCCTTGGTGCCGTCACCCGGCCCGGCCCCGGCGCTGCACCTCACCCCCCTGAGCGAAGAGGATCTCACCCATGACTGGGCGGGCTGGAGCCATCATCAGGCGGTCCGACTCAAGCCAGGGGGGGAGGTGGAATTATGCCAGGCGGAGGGGACGCCTGGCGTCAGCTCGGCGTATCGGCCGGCGCCGGGAGGGGCGCTGCTATGCCTGAGGCTTACC
The DNA here is from genome assembly GCA_947462945.1 of Acetobacteraceae bacterium. Lineage (GTDB taxonomy): Bacteria > Pseudomonadota > Alphaproteobacteria > Acetobacterales > Acetobacteraceae > Roseococcus. The sequence goes on along the minus strand of CANHTE010000007.1, from coordinate 10,584 downwards.
CTCGGCCTGAACGAGCGAGCGCAAGGCGTGCAGCCCGTTCTGCGCCTGATCAATGAGCGCGGCCAGTCGCTTGGCCCTGACATGCCCTTGCCGGAAGGCAACTCCGAACACGTCTTCTATGTGCCGATGCAGGCACAGCGCCTGCGCGCCCAGGTCCTGGCGCTGCGGCCCGGGATCGGGTCTGGTTTCACCCTCGGCCACTTCGCCTGGTTCCAGCTGGACCCCGAGAGCCATCAGGCGCGGCTGCGGCATGATCTGGGCGCACCGGTCATCGCCTCCATGGCGTCCATCCCTGACCGGCGTGAGATGCTGCGCGATGCGGTCACCAGCCTGCTGGCCCAATGCGACCGCGTGCGCGTCTTCCTCAACGGCTATCCCGATGTGCCGGATTTCCTCCGTCATCCGCGCGTGGAGACCCGCCGCTCGCAGGATTGGGACGATAAGGGCGATGCTGGAAAATTCGGCTGGGTGGAGGTGCTGGAGGCGCCCGGCTACCGCATCATCGTGGATGATGACCTGATCTTTGCGCCGCATTTCGCCCGGCACATGGTGGAAGGCGCGAGGCGCTACGGCGATGCGGCCTTCGTCGCGCTGCATGGCGTGCTGCTGCGCCAGCCGCTTTCGACCTATTACGCGCCCGAATCCCGCAGCACCTTCCATTTCGGCAATCCGCTGGGGGGGACCGCACGGTGCATGTGCTGGGCACCAATGCCTTCTGCGCCCATAGCGACAGGCTGAAGCTGCGCTGGGCGGATTTCGGTTATCGCAACATGGCCGATATCTTCGTGGCGCTGCATGCACAGCGCCAGCGCATTCCGATGATCGCGCTCGAACGTCCGCGCCACCTGGCTTGGCAGAATGAGCGCGAGGGCGGCTTTGACACGATCTATGATCACTCGCTGAAGGCGACGCGCTCCCGTTTTGATTCGTCGCTGGTCCAGGACGCGCTGATGCAGCGCGGCGGGCCGCTCACATTGCAACCCACTCTGCGGCCCAAGCTGGTCCTGCTGGTACTGGCCGAAAGCCTGGACGCCACCCAGGCGCTGATCGAGACCTGGCAGGCCCAGGCCTGGGCGGAACTCGATTGGGTCGTGGTGCTCTGCCCGCTCTCCGAGGATGCGGCGCTGGCCGGCTGGAGCGCCGAGTTGCGCCTGCCGGCAGAGCTGCATCTCGTGCCCATTGCCGGCCGAAGCCCCCAGGCGCGGTTGGCGGAGGCGCTGAACCTCGCGCTGCGGCTGGATGGCGCATTGCTGGCCATGCTGGGGGGGGAAATCCGCTTCTCCGGCGGCGAATGGGCCAAGGCCGCGCTCGGCCTGGTGACACGCCAGCCGGGCCTTGCGCTGTTCGGGCATCGCGGCGGCGCGGGGCAACTTGCCCTGGGCCGGGAAGCCGCCGATGCGCGGGGGATGCCCCCCTGCTTCGCCGCCATGGCGCCCTCCCTGGCACTGGCGGCAGGTGATCTGGACCCCCAGCAGCCCGATGCCCTGCCCGAATGGTTCGCGCGCCTCGCCCTCGCGCAATCCGGCGCGGGACCAGCAGCCGAACTGCCCGATCTCGGCCGCTGGATGTTTTGCGCGGCGGCGGCCGGGAACCAGGCGCTGCCGGTCCCGGAAGCAGATGCGGTGCGCAGCAAGGTGGGCTGGCGCGGCATTCCTCCGGCGCCACGCCTGCTGCGTGGCGTGCAGGACATGTTTCAGCGAATCTGCGTGATCAATCTGGACCGTCGGCCGGATCGCTGGGCGGCCATGCAGGGACGCCTCGCAAAGGCTGGCATCACGGCGGAGCGTGTGGCCGCAATGGATGGGCAATTTCCGGGCATTGCGGCCGAATTCGCCGAATATGCGGCACAACCGCCCCTGCCGCGCCCGGCGGGCGTGCGGGCCGTCACCTCCTCCTGGCAATTCTATCGCGACCATGACAGCCAGCAGGCCCGCATCGCCTTCGAGGAGGCGCGAATCGGCCGCAAGGCCATCACCTCGGCCGGGGCGCTGGCCTATCTCATCACCTGGCAGAGCATCCTGGAGCGCGCCCTGGCCGATGGCGTGGAAACCCTGCTGGTGCTGGATGACGATGTCGCCTTCCATCGCGAGTTCCAGGCCTTGCTGGCGGCCGCCCATGCGGCATTGCCGGCCGATTGGCTGGTCCTGCAACTGGGCACGCTGCAATACAACTGGGACCGGACGGCCAGCGTCCCGGTCGCGCGGCATCTCCATCGCACGGAGGGCAGTGCCATCGGCTCCCACGCGGTCGGGCTGCGTTTCGAGGTCTTCCCCTTCCTTCTGGAACTGGTGAAACGGCGGGACCTGCCCTTCGACACGGGTCCACTCTCAGCCGCCACGCTGGCTTTTCGGGAGCGCTGCTTCGTGACGACGCCCAATGCCGCGATCCAGGTGCTGGAGGATAGCGATATCGGCAGTTCGGATTTCCAAAAGACCCGCACGCTCGAAATGGCGGCGCGGACCTATCGCTGGCATCTGCCGGATTATGAGCTGTAGGCGGGGCCCAGCACCTCATCATACAGCGCACCCAGAATGCGGCTGATGCGCAGCGGATGGTAATGCCGGGCACGTTCCAGGCAGGCCTGGGCCAGCGCCGCATATTCGCCCGCCTCCATGCCCAGGATTTCGGCCGCCGCGCGGCGCAAATCCTCAGCCGAGCCGGGAATGAAAAGCAGAGGATGCGCGGCAGCGGGCAGGATTTCGAGCAGGCCCGGCAAGCGCGGGGCGAGCAGCGGGCGGCCGAAGCTGAGCGCCAGCAGCGCCACGCCCGAGCTGAGATGCCGCTCATAATCCAGCACCACGGCACGGCTGGCCCGGAAGAACTGGGCTGTCTCGGCATCCGGAATGCGGCGGGTTTGCCAGTCGAGGGTGAGGCGGTCCGCCGTGGCCGCTTGCAGCGCCGCCAAAGCGGCATCTCCGGGCAGCGCCTCGCCCGCAATGGTGAGGCGGGCGTTGTGGGATTGCAGAAACTCTTCCGGCAGGGCGGCCAGCACACGGTCCAGCCGCTTATAGCCGCGCAGCTTGCCGAAGCAGAGCAACCCGCGCCCTTCGGGGAAGGCGGGGGCGGCGGCCTCGGCCTCATGGACGCCCAGATAGGCGGGGTGCGGCAGCAGGAAGGCCTTTTCCGCCACGGGTCCGACGGCCGCTTCCAGTATGGTCAGGGCCTCGGTGCTGTGGATGAGGATGCGATGCGCCTGCGCCGCGATGGCACGGCGCCATTCCACGAAGGCGGCCCCGGGCAGGGCCTCATGCGGTTCGGCGTTGTGCAGCGTCCAGAGGATGCGTCCGCCCGCCTGCCGGAAGGCCGCCAGACGCGCGCCGAGGTGCCGTGCGGTCAACATCGCCTCGGCCGGGCTGGCCGCGCCGCGCAGCGCGTGTTCCTCCCAATGGATATGCAGCAGGGCCGGGCCGTCCGGCAGCAGTGAAAATGCCTCCTCGATCCCGCCGCGGATCGGGTCATAGCGCCCAGCCAGTCCGGCATAAAGCAGCGCGTGATAGGGGTTGTCCTGGTAGATGGTGGCATTCACCACCGGGATGCCGGCCCCGTTCATGGAGCCACCGCTTCCGGCAGGATCAGCGCATGGGCGTCGAAGCGCCGGGTGGTCAGCGGGAAGGGCATGCGCGGCGTGACCTCGCCCGCGCGAATGCGGTCATGCCAGCCCCCGGCGCTGGCGTGGTAGTCGCGTCGGATGGCGGTGAAGCCGGTGCGGACCAGGCCGTAATCTTCATGGGCCGTGAGCGAATCGGCGCGGGCGCGGCCCACCAGGAGGGGCCAGCGCAGGCGCGGGCAGGCGCGCTCGCCGAAGGCGAGGTTCAGGCGCTGGATGAATTCCAAATCGGCCGCGACGCGCACGCTGTCAAAAAAGCCGATGCGGTCCAGCACCGGCGCGCGGCGAAACACCAGGGAAATGCAGCAGAGATGCGCAATCTGCCCGCCCGCCTTGATGATGACTTCACCCTCGCTCGTCATCCGCAGCCAATCCGTGGTCAGGCCGATCAATTCAGGCCGGCGCAGCAGCAGCCCGACCGAGCAGGCAAGACGATCCGGATGGGACCAGTCGTCAGAATCCTGCAAGGCGACGAACTCGCCCGTGGCGTGCAGCAGCCCGAGATTCTTGCTGACATAGGTGCCGTCATTGCTGGTTTTCAGAACCACCCGCAGCCGGGGATCGTGCGGCTCCATCTCGACCAGAAGGGCGGCCGTCCCGTCCGTGCTGGCATCATCCACGATGATGAGTTCGAGGTTGCGGTAGCTCTGCTCCAGGATGGAGCGGATCGCCGTGGCGATATACGGGGCGCTGTTGAAGCTGGTCATCACCACCGAAATCTTCGGCCCGTCGAAAACCGGGGCCTCGACACTGGCCCCGGCCGGCCCGCCCAGGCCGCGCAGCTGATCAAAGGCAGCGCCTGGCAGGGCCGAATCGCGCCGCAGGGGACGCGCACCATAGCGGGCGAACATCGCATCCAGCGCCGTGAGGCCCGCCGCCCAATCCCCGGCCCTCGTCAACGCGGCGCAGCAGAACAGCGAAAATTCCAGCGGGAAGGCGCGCTCGGCGCCGGTGGCCTGCAGCCTGGCCACATGGCGCAGCGCCGCTTGAGGGTCGCCCTGTTCCAGCGCGATGGCGGTGGCGAGCAGGCCGAATTCCGGGTCCTCGGCGGGCCAGTCTGCGGCCTCGCGCGCGGCCTCGGCGAAGCGACCGGCAAAGAAGTGATTGCGCGCGTGCTCGCGGCGGATTTCGGGCAGGCCGCGCGGCAATTCGGCGGCCAGGAGCGCCTGGGCCGCCTCCACATCGCCCGAGAGGCGCAGCGCCTTGGCGGCGGCAACGACCGCGCGCTGGCCCCGCTCCTCCACCGGTAACCGGGCAAAGGCGGCCAGCACGCCAGCGTGATCGGCCTGTTCCTGGGCCAGATACATCAGCGTGGCGATGGGGGGCGCCCAGCCGGGATGATCCGTGGCCAGCGCTTCGAGTACGGCGCGGCCTTCCCCGTCCTCACCCGCCGCCAGCGCGAGGCGCGCCTGATCCAGTCGCAAGGCCCGGGCTTGAGGGTCGAGCGCCAGCCTGCGGTGCAGCGCAATGCGCCGCTGGATGAGCAAATCCGCCAGCCGGCCACGCGGGCGCAACGGGTCCGCCCGGCACAAATCCAGCTCATAGGCGAGGCGACGCTCCACCCCCCGCTCATGCGCCGGGTGATGGCGCAACAGGCGGTCCAGCGCATCGGCGGCGCCCTGATGATCACCGCCCGCGCGCAGGGCCAGGGCCAGCAGCATCAATGTCTCGGCATCATCGGGGCGATGGGCCAGCGCGGCCTCGGCGAATTGGCCCTTCAGGCGTGGCTCGGCGGCACAGCGGGCCAGCGCCTGGAGCAGCGCATGGGGCGCGCCTGGCGGTGGCGGCAAACGGGCCAGGGCCGGGTGCAGCAGGTAATCGCGCCCCTGCAAGGCGGGCGCGGCCAGCGGCGCCAGCGGATCGGCGGCAAGGGCAGCGGCGAGCGCCCCGGCAGGCGCGAAGGTCAGGGCGAGATGCAGGGGCGAGGTGACGCCGGAAGCCAGCAACCCCTCGCGCTCCGGCGCATCGGGGGGAAGGCCTGCCAAGAGGTACGCGGCCTCATCCGGGCGGTTGGCGTGGAGGGCGAAGCGCGCGGCCAGCTGGCAGCGGGCAGGGCCGGGCGGCGCCTTTTCCAGCGCGGCCTCGGCGGCCGGCCAATCGTTCGTCAAGGCCAGAAGCTCGGCCCGGAGCAGCCACGCCTCGGCGCTGGCAGGGGCGTCCTGGGTGATGCGGGCCAGCAGCTTCAGCGCGGCGCCAACCTGGCCGGAGAGCGCCAACTGCCGCGCATGCGGAAGTTGGCGGGGCGGAGCCGTCTCCTCCCGGGCCGCAGATGGCTGCCGGGGTGTTGCCAGCCTGGCCAGGGCCTGGTTCCGCAGCGAAAGCAGCGCGGGCAGCCGCGCCGCATGCGCCGGCGTGCACTCAAACCAGTCGCCCGCCGCTTCCAGCCGAAGCCGGGATTGTGCATCGCCCAGCAGGCGCAGCAGTAGCGCCTGCCAATCCCCCCCCTCAGTTCTGCCCGGGCAAAGCTGTGCAGTGGCCAGCGCCCGCGCTGCAGGCGGCAGCACCAGCGGCGGCAAGCGCCCGCCGGCGAGTGGGGCCAGAACAGCCTCTTGCCAGGCGGGCGAGAGGATCATCTGCCGGGCAGCGGCCAGCAGCAAAGCCTCGGTCACAGGCAAGGCCGCGGCGGGGCCACAGAGCAGCACCGGCAGCAATCCGCGCCAATCCTCCGGCGGAGGCCTGGTTGCGGCGGGCGGCGCAGCGCCGAGTGCCTTACTCAACGCTGCATCCACGCCCGACAGCGCTGCAAGCTGCCCGGGATCGCGCAGCCATGCGGCCAGCGCCGCCGGCCACCGCCGCGCGCCCGCCAGGCCCAATACCCGCCCGCACCAGGCGACCAGCGCGGGATCGAGCAAGGTCTCGGGCATGGGAATGGCCCGTGGGGTGAGGCGCGGCAGCACCCTCTCCCGGAACTCGCGAGATTGAAGAAAATGCAGCAGCACCTCCCGCAACGGACGTCCGGGATGCGCTTCCAGATCGGCCGCACGGGCGGGGGGTCGGCCGAGCACCAGCCGGAAGGCCATTTCGGCGTCGGTCAGCTCGGCTGGCTGGGTAAGGTCGCGAAGCGCCTGCACACTCTGGTCCCGCGGCTGCAAGGCCTACAAGTTAGCAGGCGCTGCCCCCACGGGAAAGAAAGTGTGCCGACGCATCAATACATATGCTGCCCGCCATTGATGGAGAGCGTGGAGCCCGTGATGAAATCCGCCTCATCGGCCGTCAGGAACACCACGCCGCGCGCAATATCCTCGGCGGTGCCCAGGCGGCCACGCGGGATGCGGGCAATGATCTTTTCCAGCACATCCGCCGGCACGGCGCGCACCATTTCCGTGTCCACATAGCCGGGCGCGATGGCGTTCACCGTGATCTGGTTGCGGGCACCTTCCTGCGCCAGGGCTTTCGTGAAGCCATGGATGCCGGATTTGGCGGCGGCGTAATTCACCTGGCCCAGCTGCCCCGCCTGGCCATTGACCGAGCCGATATTCACGATGCGGCCGAACTTCGCAGCACTCATCGGATCCCAGACCGCCTTGCACATGTTGTAGCAGGAGCCCAGGTTGGTATCGATCACGTCATCCCACATCTGCCGTGTCAGCTTGCGCATCATGGCATCGCGGGTGATGCCGGCATTGTTCACCAGAATCTCGATCGGGCCGTGCTCTTCCTGCACCTTGGCGACGGCAGCGACACAGGCCTCGAAATCGGAGACATCGAACTTGATGCAGGCAATGCCGGTGCGTTCGGTGAAGGCGGCGGCGGCGGCGTCATTGCCGGCATAGCTGGCGACCACCTTGCGCCCGGCAGCCTTGAGGCCTTCGCTGATCGCAGCGCCAATGCCCCGCTGCCCGCCCGTTACCAACGCCACTCGTGCCATCTTCAACCCTCCCTAGGATGTGCCTTTATTTGGCGGATGTTTGGACCGCCCACCTTGATCTGTAACAAGCGCCACCGCGCGGCGCCACTGAAACTGAGGGGCTATTTGCGCCGCAGCTGAAACAGCGCCTGCTGTCCGAATAAATTCGCCAGCCGGACAGACCGCGTCCAGGGCGCTTTCAGGCCGCGCTCATCCACTGCGAGCCATCGTTCGATCGCATAGCCCTCCAGCTCGGCCAGGGCAAAGAAATCGAGGATGGTGCAAGGATGGATATTGGGTGTTTCGTACCAGGGGCGGGTCCATGTCTCGGTATCTGGCATGCGGCCGCCCAGCAGCAGCTTCCAGCGCACTTCCCAATGGCCGAAATTGGGAAAACTGACGATGGCATGGCGGCCGATGCGCAGCATCTGGCGCAGCACCTCGCGCGGGCGTTCCACCGCCTGCAAGGTGCGGCTCAGCACCACATAGTCGAAGGCGCCATCGGGATAGAAAGCGAGGTCGTTATCGGCATCGCCGTGAATGACGGCCAGGCCCTGGGCCACCGCCTCGGTCGCGGCTTGCATGTCAATCTCGATGCCCCGCGCATCGACCCGCTTCTCGGCCGCCAGATGCGCCATCAGCGCGCCATCGCCGCAGCCGATGTCGAGCATGCGCGCATCCTGGGGGATCATCTCCGCGATCAGGCGCAGATCAAGGCGCATGTTCTTCGCGACATACTGGATGGCGTCATCCGGCATCAGCGGCGCTCCTGCCAGAGATCATCCTCGCTCCAACCGAGCCTGGCGAATTCAGAGACACGCTTCGGTTGCTCCGCCCAGCAATAGAACTCGTCGAGCTGCGGTGCCGCGCGGCCCAGCATGGTATGCGCCTGGCCGCGATGATGGATTTGATGCTGGAACAGGTGCAGCAGCAGCCGGTCGGCCCGCTCGCGCTGCACGCGGTGGCCGCGCTGAACCTCGATGATGCGGGAGAGGTCCGCCTCGGTCATCGCTTCGCACCAGGCGATCAGGCGGAAATCCACGGCGGATTGCGCGGCGTAGAGGCTTGGGACGTCCTGGCAGGGTTCGGCATTGGCCCAGGCGGCGGGGCCAAGCGTGCCGCCCTCCAGCGCATCCACATAGAACCGGTCCACGATGAGGATATGGTTCAACGTCGCCCGCAAGGATGGGAAGAAGCCCTGGCGCGGCGCGTCAAACTCCTCCGCATCCAGCACCTGGACGGCATTCAGCAGGCGCTGGTTGGCCCAGGCATTGTTGCGCGCCTGTGCGCGCATCAGCAACGCGCCGCTCATAGCCCGGCGTCCCGGGCGGCGCCCGTCAGGAAGCCGCCGAGTGCACGATGGAATTCAGGCTCATCCAGCAGGAAGGCATCATGCCCCTTGTCGGTCGTGACCTCGATGAAGCTGACGCGCGCGGCGGCCGTGTTCAGCGCGCGCACCAAGGCACGGCTCTCACCGGTGGGGAACAGCCAGTCGGAGGAGAAGCTTGCGACGAAGAAGCGCGTGGGCGTGTTCCGGAAGGCGGCCGCGACGCTGCCATGCTCATGCGCCAGGTCGAAATAATCCATCGCACGGGTGATGGTCAGGTAGGAATTCGCATCGAAACGGCGCACGAAGGTGCTGCCCTGGTGGCGCAGATAGCTCTCCACCTGGAACACATCCTCCAGGAAGGTCAGCGCGCTGGCGCCTTGCAGGCGGCGGCCGAATTTGCGCGTCAGCGCGGCCTCCGAGAGATAGGTGATATGCGCCACCATGCGCGCGACCGAAAGGCCCTGGGCCGGGATGCGCCCATCCTCCCAATAGCGGCCCTGCTTCCAGTCCGGGTCGGAATGGATGGCGGCACGGCCCACCTCATGGAAGGCGATGTTTTGCGCCGAATGATGCGAGGCACAGGCGATGGGGGCCGCGGCGAAGACGGCCTCGGGGAAGGTCGCTGCCCATTCCAGCACCTGCATGCCGCCCATGGAGCCGCCGATCACCGCCAGCAGCCGGGTGATGCCCAGATGGTCGGTCAACTTCTTTTGGGCACGGACCATGTCGCGGATGGTGACAACGGGGAAATCCGTCCCCCAGGGGCGGCCCTGGGGCACGCCATTCTCATCCGTCATTTCCTCACGCGGGCCGGTCGAGCCCATGCAGCCCCCGAGGACATTGGCGCAGATGACGAAGAAGCGATCCGTATCCACAGGCTTGCCGGGACCGATGATGGCATCCCACCAGCCATCCTTGCCGGTTACCGGCTGGCGCTCGGCCACGTATTGATCGCCGGTGAGCGCGTGACAGACCATGATGGCATTGCTGCGCGCGGCATTGAGCGTGCCATAGCTGCGATACGCGACGGCCAGGGGGCGGATCACGGCGCCGCAATCCAGGGTCAGCCCCTCGGGCAGGAGCGCCCGCTGGTGGGTGACCTCGGGGAAGGGAGCGTTTGCGTTCATCCTGTCAGCCAAAGATAGGGCCTGCTTCCGCTTCGGGCAACTTGGCGTAACCCGCTGGCGCGGCTATGCGTCATCTCCTCATGTCCGAAACACAACCAAACCCTGAAGCGCTGGACGGGTTGCGCGCCGAGATCAACACCCTTGATGACGCGCTGCATGACCTTCTGATGCGCCGCGCCGAGGTGGTGGGGCGCCTCAGCGCCAGCCAGGCGAAGCCGGCCGGAACCGTCCTTCGCCCGGGGCGTGAGGCCGCCATTCTGCGCCGCCTGCTGGCCCGCCATGCCGGCGCCATGCCGCGCGCCGCCCTGGTGCGCCTCTGGCGTGAACTCTTTGCCAGCTCGGTCGCCCAACAGGGCAATTTTTCCGTGGCCCTGCCGGCAGACCCTGCCCTGGTGCGCCTGGCCACCGAGCATTTCGGCGTGGCCACGCCGCAGCGCCAGCATCCCTCGCTCGGGGCAGCCCTGGCCACGCTCGGCGGGCGCGAGGCCAGCATCGCCGTGCTGCCCTGGCCGCGCGAGAGCGACAACCGCGCCGAAGAATGGTGGACGCGCTTCGATGCACAGCATCTTTCGGTGATCGCCCGCCTGCCTTTCGTCTCCGAGCGCGAGCCGCCGCTGGAAGCGGCCGTGATCGGCCTGCACCCGGCCGACCCCTCGGGGCGCGATGCCACCCT
>CANHTE010000006.1 GCA_947462945.1 Acetobacteraceae bacterium | reverse complement strand
TCACGCATTCCACCTTTGAGAGCGTCTTCCTGGCCGAGCGCATCATCGTCATGTCCCCCCGCCCCGGCCGCATTTCGGGGGAGTTGCAGGTGCCGGCCGAGGATCGCGCCACGCCGGAATTTCGTACCTCAGATGTTTATGCCGCGCATTGCCGCGCCGTCTCCCACGCGCTGGCCACGGCCATGGCGGCATGAATCGCGCTGTGCGCCTTGCCGCCCCCAGCCTGGTGGGGGCGTTCTTCCTGCTGGGCTGGGAGTGGCTGGTGCAGGCCCGCGGCATCCCACCCTATGTGCTGCCAGGGCCGTGGCTCATCGCGCAGACGCTGGTGCGGGACTGGACCTCGCTGCTGCCATCCCTCGTCATCACGGCGCAGATCACCTTCGCCGCGTTGTTCGTGGCCGCCACGCTGGGGCTCGCGCTGGCCATCCTGTTTGCGCAATCCCGCGTGATTGAGATGTCGCTCTACCCCTATGCGGTGATCCTGCAGGTGACGCCGATTGTCGCCATCGCGCCGCTGATCATCATCTGGGCCGACAATCTTTGGCTGGCACTTCTCATCTGCGCCTGGATCGTCGCCTTCTTTCCCATCCTGTCGAACACCACCACCGGGCTGAACAGCGTGGACCCCAATTTGCGGGACTTGTTCCGCCTATACCGGGCCAATCGCTGGCAGGTGCTGGTGCGGCTGCAATTGCCGACCGCCTTGCCCTATTTCCTGGCAGGGCTGCGCATCTCGGGCGGGCTGGCGCTGATCGGCGCCATTGTCGCGGAATTCGTGGCGGGTACGGGCGGGTCCTCTTCCGGCCTGGCCTCACGCATCCTGGAGACCGGCTACCAGCTGCAAATCCCGCGCATGTTCGCGGCCCTCGTGCTGGTATCCGGCTTTGGCATCGTGATCTTCCTGACGCTCTCGCTCATCTCGCATCTGCTGCTGCGGCGGTGGCATGAGGCGGAGAAGTAGCTACAGCGTCAGCCCGCCATCCACCACGATGGTCTGGCCCGTCACCATTGCGGCGCCGGCCAGCAGGAAGACCATCACCTCGGCCAAATCCTCCGGCTCGCAGCGGCGCTTGAGCACCGCGCCGTCAATCGAGCCGGCGCGCTCCTCATTGCTCCATTCCACGGTCCAGCTGGAATTCACGGCGCCGGGCGCGACGGCATTTACCCGCACCTCAGGCCCAAGCCCACGTGCGAGGTTCTTGGTCAGCGAGATGACGCCCGCCTTGGTCGCGCCATAGGCCATGGAGGAGCCGGGCGAATTGATGCCGGCGATGGAGGCGACGGAGACGATGGCACCGCGCGTCTTCTTCAGATGCGGCGCCGCCGCCTTGGCGCAGCGGAAGACGCCGAGCAGGTTCACCTCGATCACGGCGGCCCAGAGCTCCTCCGTCAACCGATCCAGCTCGTTGGGCTTGATGGTGGTGCGGGTCCCGGGCGTGCCGGCATTGTTCACGAGAAAGTCGAGCCGCCCGAGGTCAGCGGCCGCCTGGTCCACCATGCGCGGGCCATCCGTGGCATCGCCCACATTGCCGGGCGCGGAGATGATTTCGAAGCCCTCGGCGGTCAGCGCCGCCACCTGCTCCATCCCGCGCGGATCATCGTCCAGATGGTTGATCGCCACCTTGCAGCCATTGGCCGCCAGCATGCGCACCGTGGCCAGGCCGATGCCGGAGGCACCGCCCGTGACCAGCGCGGTCTTGCCCTTCAGATCGTAGCGGATCATGCCTTGTTCGCCTTCGCATCGAAGCCCGCCATATAGCCGATGCCGCGCAGGCTCTGCTTCAGTGCGATCAGCTTTCGGTCCCGCTCCTCGAACAGCTCGGCCGGCGGGCGGCCTTCCCAGTCGTAATAGCCGCGGCCATCCATCACGCCGCCCATGCCCTTGGCCACCAGCGCATCCATGCTCGCACTGCCGCCCTGATCCTCGGGCGCGGTGTACATCTTGTTGCGGAAGGCGTGCTGCAACATGGGCAGGCCGGTGAAATCCGCCTTGGCCATGACGCCGATGATGTTGAGCCTCAGCCCGATGCCATGGATCACGGCGGCATCCACCTCCTGCGCGGTGGCGTAGCCCTCATCAATCAGCATCTGCACCTCGGCCTGGACGGCGGCCTGGATGCGGTTGGCGATGTAGCCGGGGATGAATTTGCGCATCACGATCGGCACCTTGCCCATCGCCTCGATGATGGACTTCACCTCCTGCAGCACCGCCTCATCCGTCCGCGCATGCGGCACCAGATCCACGAGGTCCACGAGATAGGGCGGTGTGTACCAATGGGCGATCAGCGCGCGGTTCAGGCGATGCTCGGGCATCAGCGGAAACACATCCAGGTAGCTGGTGTTGCTGGCCCAGATGGCGTTTGCCGGCGCGCAGGCATCAAGGCGGGCATAGAGATCGCGCTTGGCCTCGGGGTTCTCGACGATCGCCTCGACGATGAGTTCCGCGCCTTCGACGCATTCCTCCAGCGTGGCGTGGCGCGTGCAGGCCTGGGCGAGTTGCGCGCTTCCCCAACCCTTGGGGGCCTCGCCCGCTTCCTCGAGCGTGGCGAGGGCCTTTTCCATGAGGGTCTGCGCGCGGGCGAGGGTGGCCTCGCTCGCATCGGTGAGGCGGACCTGGTGCCCGCCCATTGCAAAGACCAGGGCGAGCGCATGGCCCATGGTGCCGGCGCCGATGACGGCGACGCGGAGTTGTTTTGGCATTTTCTTCCTCCCCTTTGTTTTTACTCGGGGGCTTTGCCCCCGAACCCCCAGCAGGGAACCAGTTCCCTGCACCCATCCAAATGAAGGTGCAGGAAACGTGTTTCCTGCTGGGGGAGCGCGAGGGGGCAAAGCCCCCTCGCAGTCACCGCTTCCGCAAAAGATAGCGCTGCCGGCCCTCCATCACCAGGACACCCGCCTGGTTATGCACGGTGGAAGCCAGCCCCAGCACACCCGTGGTCCGCCCCGGCGTGAGTTCATCCACCGTCAGCGTCGCATAAAGCGTATCCCCTACAAAGACGGGATGCAGGAAGCGGCTGGATTGCTCCAGAAATCCCTTGAGGCTGTCCTCGATCATGAAGGGCAGCATTCCCGCGCCCGCCGCCGTCTGGATCAGCACCTGATAGCCATGGGCCAGCATATGCGGCATGCCGCGCGCGCGGCAGAATTCCACATCGTAATGCACGGGGTGGTTGTCGCCGCTGGCCGCCTGGAAGGCGAGGAAGATGGCCTCGGTCATGGTGCGGCTGGGCAGGCGAAAGGCCTCGCCCAGCGCGAAATCCTCGAACCAGCGCTGTGGCGCCAGGCGGTGCTCGCGCGGGTCGAAACTCACAGATACCGCATGGCGGCGTCGCGCGCCTTGGCCTCCGGCGCGCGTTCAGCCACGGGGCCAAAGCCGCCGCCGCCCGAGGTTTCCAGGCGGACGACATCACCCGCGCGGAGCGGCAGATTATCGGTCTTGGGCGGGATGGGGCTTTCCACGCCGTCACGCCGCAGCACCAGCGCGCCCTTCGCAGCCGGGCCGCCGCCGGCCAGGCCGTAGGGCGCGTGGTCGAAGCGGTCCATATTGCTGGTGAAGAAGCAGGCCGGGCTGTTGATGCGCCATTCGCGGATCAGCCCCAGACCACCCCGGAAGCGCCCCTCGCCGCCGCTGCCATCGCGCAGGCCGTAGCGCACCACGGTCAGCGGCAATTGCGCCTCGATCATCTCGATGGGGATGTTGCTGTTATTGTGCATGCCGGAGGCATAGGCGTTCACGCCATCCTTCTTCGGATGCCCGCCCGAGCCGCCGATTTCGATCTCCACCAGCACCTCGCGCGTCTCGGCCACGGTCTGGAAGGTGGTGACGTAGGAATTGCCGTAATAGGCAGCGGGGATGATGTCCGGCACGGCCTGGTGCAGCGCGCCCATCATGGCGTTGAGCAGGCGGTGCGTCACCGCCACGCGATGCGCGACCGGCGCTGGGTGGCGGGCATTCACCACCAGCCCCTCGGGCGCGATCACGCTGATGGGCCGGTAGCAACCCGCACTCATATGCAGCGAGGAATCCGCGCAGCACATCAGCGAGAACATCACCGCCGCATTGGTGCTGGCCAGCGTCGCATTGGTCGGCCCCGCCACCTGCGGCCCGCAGCCCGAGAGGTCCACGCTGGCTTCATCGCCCTTGATGGTGACGGCGACATGCAGGCGGATGGGTTGCCCGAGCGCGATGCCGTCATCATCCAGGAAATCCTCGAACTCATAGGTGCCATCGGGCATGCGGGCGATGGCGGCGCGCATGCCGGCCTCGCTCATCGCGAGAATGCGCGCACCCGCCTCCAGCATGGCTTCCGCGCCAAAGCGGTGGGCGAGGCGATGAATGGCGGCGGCCCCCACATCCAGGCTGGCGAGCTGCGAGGAAAGATCGCCCAGCAGCAGGTCGGGCTTGCGGATATTCTGGCGGATCATCGCCCAGACGCCGTCATTGCGGACGCCGCGCGCCATGATTTTCACGGGCGGAATGCGCAGCCCTTCCTGGAAAATCTCGGTGGCCTTGGCGGCATAGCTGCCGGCGGCAAGGCCGCCCACATCGATATGGTGGCAAAGCGTGCCGACAAAGGCGATGCGCTGGCCTTCATGGAACACCGCCTTGAAGGCCAGGATGTCCGGCAGATGCTGGCCGCCGCAATAGGGGTCATTGGTGATGACAACATCGCCTTCGTTCCATTCGCCGCTCGGCACGTAATGCGCCAGCAACTCCCGCAGCGCGTGGCTCATGGAATTGAGATGGCCCGGAATGCGCGCGGATTGCGCGAGGTTCCAGCCCTCGGCGTCAAACACGGCGGTGGAGTAGTCGAGCAACTCACGCACGATGGTGCTGCGGCTGGTGCGCCAGACGGTGACGTCCATCTCGGCCGCCGCGGCGTTCAGCGCGTTGCGGATGACCTCGATTTCGATGGGGCCCAAGCTCATGGCAGCTTCCTTGCAATCACCGCGCCCTCAGGGTCCAGCCCCGCGCGCCAACCGGCCGAAATCACATGGGTGGCGAAGGCCTCCTCGATGATGGCCGGGCCTTCAATCACATCCGCGCCATGCAGGGTTTCACGGCGCCAGACCGGCCAGGCGGCCACGCCGCCCTTCTGCCAGACCTGCCGGGTGCCGGGCGTGGTACGGGCGGAGGGGGGCGTGAGAGCTGCCTCGGCGGGCTTGGGCAGGCGGCCGATGGCGGCCATGCGCAAGGTCACGATCTCCACCTTTTCATCCTCGGCCGCGTAGGAGAAGCGGGCGCGATGCTCGGCATGGAAGCGCGTCAGCAGTGCGGGCAGATCGGGCGCCTCGGGCCAGGGGACAAGGAGTTCAAAGGCCTGGCCGTGGTAACGCAGATCGGCCGAAACCTCGATCGCGCGCATTTCCTCCGGTACGCCATCCGCGTCGAGTCGTGCGATGGCTTCCGCGCGCAATCCGGCGATGGTGGTCTCGATTTCGGGCAGCGCGGCGGGCTCCGCCGGCAGGAGACGCGAGCGCGCGAGGTCCTGCACCAAATCCGAAAACAGGATGCCATAGGCCGAGAGCGTGCCGGGTTCCCGGGGAAAAATCACCTCCGTAATGCCCAACTCATCCGCCACTTCCGTCGCGTGCAACCCGCCCGCGCCGCCGAAGGAGAGCAATGCGAAATCACGCGGGTCCAGCCCCTTTTCGAAGAGCGAAAGCCGCACGGCGGAGGCGAGATTCACGTTGGTGACGCGCATCACGCCCTCGGCCGCTTCCTCGACGGGAAGGCCAAGTGGCGCGCCGACATGTGTGGCCATGGCCGCACGCGCCGCGTCCAGTTCCAGCGCCATGGCGCCGCCCAGGAAGAAGTCGGGGTCAAAGCGGCCCAGCACGGCATTGGCGTCGGTCACGGTCGGCTGCGTGCCGGCGCGCCCGTAGCAGACCGGCCCGGGCCGGGCGCCCGCGCTGCGCGGCCCGGCGGTGAGTCGGCCTGCGGCATCCACGGCGGCGATGGAGCCCCCGCCGGCGCCGATGGTGCGCATCTCGACCATGGGCAGGCGCACCGGAAGGCGGTCCACCTCGCCCTGGGTGACCAGGCCGATGCGGTGATCCTGCACCACGCTGACATCGAAGCTGGTGCCGCCCATATCCACGGCGACCAGGTTGGGGCGCTCCAGCCGGCGTGACAGGCGTTCCGCCGCCAAGGCACCGCCCGAGGGGCCGGAAAGCAGGAGCCGCGCGGGCTGCTCAGCCGCGCGGCGCAGGCTGCACATGCCGCCATTGGACTGCACGAGGAAGATGCGCGGCGCGAAGCCGCCCTCACCCACACGCGCTTCCAGCCGCGCCAGATAGCGCTGCACCACCGGCATCAGCAGGGCGTTCAGCACCGTGGTGGAAAGCCGCTCATACTCGCGGATTTCCGGGCTGATCTCGCTGGACAGGCTGATGGGCACATCGGGCAACGCTGCCCGCACCGCATCGCGCAGCGCCAATTCATGCGCGGGATTGGCATAGGCATGCAGCAGCCCAATGGCGATGGCCTCGGGCTTGAGGGCCTTCAGCCGCGCGATGACGGCGGAGACATCGCCCAGCGGCGTTTCCACGCTGCCATCGGCGCGCAGGCGCTCCGGCACGCCCAGGCGCATGTCGCGGTCGATCAGGCAGGGCAGGGGGTCTGGTGCCAGGCCATAGACGTCTCGCCGGAAATGCCGCGTGATTTCCAGCACATCCTCAAAGCCCGCCGTGGTCAGCAGCACGCCGCGCGCCAGTTTGCGCTCCAGCACGGCATTGGTGGCGATGGTGGTTCCATGCAGCAGCATGCCGACATCGGGCAGTGCGAAGCCGAAGCGCTCGGCGGCTTCCCGCACGCCGGTCATCAGCCCCTCGGAGGGGTCGGCCGGCGTGGTGGGGGTTTTCCAGGCGACGACGCGGCCATGCCGCGCGTCGAGGATTTGCAGATCGGTGAAGGTTCCGCCGATATCAACGGCGATGCGAACCGGTTGCCCGGCCATGGGGCGGGCTTCCATCTCAGCGCTGCCGCTCGATGCCGATTTGCCGAACGACGCGGCCCAGCGCGTCATTTTCGGTCGTGATCCACTGCGCGGAGGCGGCGGAATTGCGGAACTCCGGCGTCACGCCTGAACGGGCGAGCTGTGTCTGGAAGCGCTCAGTCCGCCAGGCGGCCTCAAACGCCGCCATCAGCGCGGCGCGGCGCTCAGGGGGCATGCCACGGGCCGCCAGCATGCCCCACCAGATCAGCGTTTCCTCATTGGGGATGCCCAGCGCATCAAGCCCGGAGGCGGTCGGCACCTCCGGGTGCTGGGCGCGTTGCGTCAGGATCAGGCAGCGGGCGCGGCCGTCGCGGATGGCCGGCATGGCGACCGCGATGGAACCGCCATAGAGGTCAATATGCCCGCCGCTGAAGGCGGTGAGGGTTTGCGCCGCACCCTGAAAGGGCACCATCGTCGCTTCCAGCCCCAGCGCCTTGAAGACGCGCTCAGCCGCCAGATGCATGTTGCCGCCCACGCCATCCGTCCCGTAGGTGAAGCGCCCCGGGGCGGCGCGCATCGCGGCGATCAGCGCGGGCGCGGTGGTGATCGGGCTGTCCTGGCGGACGCAAAGCGTGAAGCCGGTGTGGCCGACGATGAACATCGGGTCGAGCTGATCGAGCGTGTAGCGGACATTCATCACATGCGGCGCGGCCGTGATGGGCGCATTGGCGGTAAACAGCAGGGTGGTGCCATCCGCCCGCTGCTCGGCCACGAATTGCGTGCCGATGGTGGAGGAAGCACCAGGCCGGTTTTCCACCACGATGGGTTGGCCAAGCGAATTGCCGACAATCTCGGCCAGCAGCCGCGCAAACACATCCGTGCCGCCGCCGGGCGCGATGGGGACGATGATGCGGATGGGCCGCTCAAAGCCTGGAGAAGGGGCCTGGGCCAAAGCGGGGGGCGCCAAAACCACGGCGGCGAGAAGAAGCATGCGTTTGAACATCAGGAAGCTCCGAGGAATCAGGCGAGGACGCGCGGCAACCACAGCGCGATTTCGGGAAAGACCAGCAGCAGGCCGACAGCCGCCAGATAGGCCAGGAGGAAGGGCATGACGCCGACAAACACATCGGTGATGGGGCCCGGTTTGGGGCGCATGCCTTGCAGCACATACATCACCGTGCCGTCAGGCGGGCTGATCTGCGCGATCTCGACCAGCATGGTGACGATGACGCCGAACCAGATCGGGTCATATCCCAGCGCCACCACAATCGGGAAAATCACCGGCACGGTGGTGATGATCATGGAGAACCCCTCCATGAAGGTGCCCAGCGCGAAATACAGCCCGATGATGCACAGCATGATGGCCCAGGGCGGCAGCGGCAAATCCGCGATCAGCCCGGCCATCGCCTGGGGCACGTTGATGGTGGTGAGGATGTAGTTCAGCAGATAGGCGCCAAAGATGATCAGCCCCAGCAATGCGGTGTTGCGCGCCGTCGCCTCGGCCGAGGCATGCAGCATGCGAAAGGAGAGCCGGCCCTCCAGCGCCGCGAAGAACATGGCGCCCGTGACGCCCAGCGCCGCAGCCTCGGTCGGCGTGGCCAGCCCGGCATAGATGGAGCCGAGCACCAGCAGGATCAGCAGCAGCGTGGGGATCAGGTCCCGCAGCGCGGCCAGCTTCATGGCCAGCGGCAGCTTGGGCGGCTTTTCCATCGGGTGGCGCAGCCCGTGCGCCGCGATCAACAGGAGGAACAGCCCCGTCACCAGCAGCGATGGCAAAAGCGCCGCGATATAGAGCTGGCCCACCGAGGTCTCGGTGATCAGCCCATAAATGATGAAGGTGATGCCGGGTGGAATGAGATTGCCAAGCGCCCCCCCCGCCGCGAGCGAGCCGAGCACCCAGCGCTGATTATAGGCCGTGCCCTGGAAATAGGGCAGCGCGACCGAGCCCATGGTGGCGGCGGTCGCCACGCTCGATCCGCTGATGGCGCTGAACACGGCGCAGCTGACGATATTGGTGTGCAGCAAGCCGCCCGGCAGGCGGTTCAACCAGACATTCAGGGCGCGATACAGCCGGTCACTCAGCCCCGCGCGCAGCAGGATTTCTCCCATCAACAAAAACAGCGGCACGGCGACGAGCACGAAGTTGGAGGAAGGCCCCCACAAGGTCTGCCCCGCGAAGTTCCACCAGGGGCGGTCACTGAACAGAAAGCCCGTCAGGAAGGCCAGCACGCCCAGCACGGCCGCGATGTAAACGCCCGAGCTGAAGAAAATGACGAAGACGCCGATCAGCATCAGGATTTCGGCAATGGGCAAAGCCTGCGCGCCCGCCGCCGCCGAGACGATCAGGACGCCCAGCAAGCCCAGCAGAAAGACAATGGCGATCAAGTCTTTTGCCCCCGCGCCATGGCCACCGCTTCCAGCGCTTCCTGCGTTTCATCGGTGAGCGTGCGGGAGCCGAGCAGCGCATCCAGCCGCTCGCCCTCGCCCAGCAGCAGGGCCAGTAGCGATTCCAGCAGCAGCACGCCGCACATCAGCACGAAGGCCGAGATGCCGATGGCCCAGATGCCCTGCGGGATGATCAGCGGGACTCGCAGCGCCGAATTGTCATGCGCGTCGAACAGCGCGCTTTCATCCACCAATTGCCAGGCAGCCCAGGCGACGAAAGCCGCAAAACCCGTCAGCAGCAGCAAGGAGAGGAGGTGCAGCGGTGCCCGCCAGCGAAGCGGCAGCCGCGTGACCAGCACATCCACCCGGATATGCGCGCGGCAGGCCAGCGTATGTGCCAGGCCCCAGGCGATGCCGCAGGCCAGCATATAGCCCGTGATCTCGACCGTCGCGGCCGAGGAAACGCCCAGCAGGTTGCGGCCCAGGATATCGCCCGTGATGAACAGCGCACAGGCGATGTAGTTCCAGCCCGCCACCCAGGCCATCCCTGCCGCAAGGCCAGCGACCCCGCGGCGCAGCAGCGTCGCCGCCCGCAGCACCTAGGCGCTCTCCCTGCCAGAGTGGCTTGCGGCAGGCGGCGTTCCAGGCATCCTCATCCGTCGGGGGATCGAGGTGAGGATGCCCTATCCTCCGAACCGGACGCCCGAGAGCGGCGCGACGGTCTGGTTGTAAATCTCGCCGCAACGCGCGCCGCAGCGGCGCACCCAGCCGGGCAGCACCACCTGTTCGAAGATGCGGCGCGTCTCGGCGCGGTCGGCCTCGGTGGCCTTCACCTCTGTCATCGGGCGGGTGGCCATGGTGTGGATGCGGCAGGCCTCACGGTTGCCGATGGCGCAATCAATCCCGTCACGTGTGGCGGCGGCGCCCAGCGCCCATTGCGCATCCGCCACTTCCTTGAAGGTCTGCTCGATCAGGGCGCGGACCGGCGGCTCGAGCCGGTTCCACCAGGCCACGTTGACGATATAGGCCGCCACCGCCCAGCTCACCGGCATGTCGCTGATATGGGTGGCGACTTCGGGCCAGCGGGCGGATACGCCCGAGCCCGTGCCGGTGATGGCGCAATCCACCACGCCGCGCTCCAGCGCCGAATACACTTCGGGGAAGCCGATGGAGGTGGGCTGCGCGCCCACCGCGTTGAAGAAATCCACCAGGCTATTGCCGAAGGTGCGCATCCGCCGCCCGCGCAGATCGGCGAGCGAGGTGAAAGGTGCGCGGCAGAAGACCACCTGCGCCGGGAAGGGATACATGGCGAGGATGCGCGTGCCGAAGCGCTCCAGATCGCGGTTGGCGACGGGCGTCATCGCATCGGCGATACGGCGGGCCAGCGCGATGTCTGGCGCGAGGCCGGAGAGGTCCACGCCGTCCAGGATCGGCACATCGCCCGAAAGGGTGGAGAGGGTGCCGGCGCCGATCTCGGCCTGGCCCGCGCGCACCAGGCGCACGATCTCGGCGCCGCCCAGGTTGCGTTCGGCGTGGCTGGCCAGCGTCACCTCAATGCGGCCGCCGCTGCGCTCCCGCAGCCCATCCCGGATGAGGCGCTGGTCCACCAGGATGTATTGCGGCTGGGTGGGCAGCGGTTGTGTGACGGCGGTGATCGCGATGCGCGGCCCCGGCGGAATGGTCTGCGCCATACCAACAGAGGTGATCAAACCGGCGCCCAGCAGCGCCGCCAAAGCTGTGCGGAACATATCCACTCCTGCCCATGATGCTGTGCTCAGCATGCCATGCGCTCCGCAATGCAACAGCCCGGGTCGGATTACGTCCCTGTCATATGACGGCGAGGTGCCCAGCCCGGGGGCATTTGCGCGCCCTCATGCCCAAGGGTTGCGCTTGGCGGGTGTGGACCACGGCGAAGTGCCGCCCGGGGCGGTGGTGCGGCGCTGCATCGATGGGCCGCCCAGGGCCATGAGGCGGGCGATCCGCTCCTCGGTTGGCGGGTGAGTCGCGAAAAGCCGGTCCATGCGCAAACCGGAGAGCGGATTGATGATGAACATGTGCGCGCTGGCCGGATTGGCCTCGGCCGACTGATTCACATGGCCGATCTTGCCGCGCTCCAGCTTGGCCAGGCCGTTGGCGAGCCAGGAGGGGTCGCCACAGATGCGCGCGCCTTCGGCATCGGCCTCGAACTCGCGGGCGCGGCTGATCGCCATCTGCACCAGCATGGCGGCGAGGGGGGCGAGGATCATGGCGGCCATCGTCACGATGGGGTTGGGCCGGTTATCCCGCCCGCGGCCCAGCATGAAGCCGAATTGCCCCAGGAAGCCGATGGCCCCGGCCAGCGTGGCCGTCACCGCCATGATCAATGTGTCGCGGTTCTTGATATGCGCCAGCTCATGCGCGACCACGCCGGCCACCTCCTCCTGCGTCATCAGGTCCAGCAGGCCGGTGTTGACGGCCACGGCGGCGCGATCGGGGCTTCGGCCGGTGGCGAAGGCGTTGGGCTGGTCCTCATGGATGATGTAGAGTGCTGGCATCGGCATGCCGGCCCGCGCCGCCAGATCCTGCGTCATGCGATAAAGCTGCGGGGCCTCGGCCATCGTTACGGGCTGGGCGTTGTGCATGCGCAGCACCATCCGGTCACTGCCCCACCAGGCAAAGAGGTTCATGGCGCCCGCCATGATCAGCGCCATGCCCGCGCCGCCGGCGCCACCAAGGGCATAGCCGATGACGGCGAAAAGCGCAGTGAGGCTGCCCAGCAGAATGAAGGTCTTGAACATCTTTCCTGTCTCCCCCTCCGTACCCACATCGGCATCATGAGCGCCGAAGAAAAGCCCCCCCTGCCGAGCGGCCAGCCCCGCACGGCCCCGCCCCTGACGCCCATCAACCGGCCGCAGCGGCCGCCTTCCCCCACCACGGGCGAGGATGGCGGGCCGGCCGGGCCGGAGCCGACACGCTACAATGACTGGGAGCGCAAGGGCCGCGTCAGCGACTTCTGACCCCCAGCTTGCCCCGGCGCGCAAGCCGCCGTAAGGAGGGGCGCGCTGGATGGGTGGCCGAGTGGTCGATGGCGCGCGCCTGGAAAGTGCGTATAGGTCAAAAGCCTATCGTGGGTTCGAATCCCACCTCATCCGCCAGACATTCTGCGCAATCAACTGATTTTACATCGCTTTTCGATTTTCCGTCCTGGCTGATCCACAAATGCGTCCACAACGCTTGCCGGGATACCGCCTCCAAGTGGCCAGCTTCTTCATTTCGCTGGCGCGCTGGCGAGGAATGCCAATCTCGGGGAGGGTGGCTGTTGAAATGTCCGCGCCCCGGACATTTGAGCGATCCCCCTGCGTGGCAACCTCTCCGCGCTCTTGGGCCGCTTTCAACTCATGGCCGATGCGGGCCTCGGCCAGC
>CANHTE010000005.1 GCA_947462945.1 Acetobacteraceae bacterium | reverse complement strand
GGCCTGGCCGCGACCCTGACCGGCGCGCGGGTGGAGGGCTTCCGCCGGCGCGGCAAATACATGCTGATGCGGCTGGAAGGGCGCGACAGCGTGCTGATCCATCTGGGCATGTCCGGCCGGATGGTGGCGCGGCATCGCGACGCGGCCCCGGTGGAGCGGATGGGCCCGCAGGGCATCGCCAGCGACGCCCGCGGCCATAATCAGCCGCCCGAACTGCATGAGCATCTGATGCTGGAGACCGAGGGCGGCTGGCGCGTCGGCTTCGTGGACCCGCGCCGCTTCGGCAGCGTGGACCTGATCCCTCGCGCGGAGGAGGACAGCCACAGGCTGCTGGCCGGCCTGGGCCCCGAGCCGCTGGAGCCCGGCTTCACGGTGGCGGTGCTGGAGCGCGCGCTGGCCGGCAAGATCACGCCGATCAAGGCCGCGCTGCTGGACCAGAAGGTGGTGGCGGGGCTGGGCAATATCTATGTGAGCGAGGCGCTGTACCGTGCCGGCATTTCACCCCGTCGGCTGGCGGCCACGATTCCGGGCGCCAGGGCGCAGCGGCTGGTGCCGGCCATCACCTCGGTGCTGGCGGAGGCCATCGCGGCCGGCGGGTCGAGCCTGCGGGACTATGTGCGCGCGGATGGGGAATTGGGCGTCTTTCAGGAGCGCTTCGATGTCTATGACCGCGCGGGCCTGCCCTGCGCGCGCTGCCCTGGGCCGCCCGGCTGCATGGGCGTCACCCGGCTTGTGCAGTCGGGCCGATCGACCTTCTACTGTGCCAAATACCAAAGATGACATGCGTTCGATGAGCTGGTGCCAGTTGGCCCCAAGCGTTCCATCGGCCGCGCCAACCAAGGGGATGACCGCCACATGGCCTATGAAATGATCCTGACCGAAGCCCAAGGGGCGGTTGCCGTGATCCGGCTGAACCGCCCGCAGGCGCTGAACGCGCTGTGTGACCAGTTGATGGGCGAATTGGGCACGGCCCTGGCCGGCTTCGACGCGGACCCCGCCATCGCCGCCATCATCCTGACCGGCAGCGAAAAGGCCTTCGCGGCCGGCGCCGACATCAAGGAAATGAAGGATCGCACCTACCCGGCCGTCTATTTCGAGGATTTCATCACGGCCCGGTGGGAAAGTGTCACCACCATCAAGAAGCCGGTGATCGCGGCCGTCGCGGGCTTCGCGCTCGGCGGTGGCTGCGAGCTGGCGATGATGTGCGACATGATCATCGCGGCCGAAAACGCGAAATTCGGCCAGCCGGAAATCAACCTCGGCATCATTCCGGGCGCCGGCGGCACGCAGCGCCTGACGCGCGCCGTGGGCAAGGCCAAGGCGATGGACCTGGTGCTGACCGGCCGCATGATGGACGCTGTCGAGGCCGAGCGCAGCGGCCTCGTGGCGCGCGTGGTGCCGTTGGACCAGTTGATGGCGGAAGCCATGAAGGTGGCCGAGAAGATCGCCAGCCTCTCCGCCCCCTCGGTCGCCATCGCGAAGGAGGCGGTCAACCGCGCCTTTGAGACGACCCTGGCCGAGGGCGTGCGGTTCGAGCGCAAGATTTTCTACTCACTCTTCGCGACCGAAGACCAGAAGGAGGGCATGTCCGCCTTCGCTGAGAAGCGCAAACCCGCCTTCCGCAACCGTTGAGGTCGGACAAGCAGGTTCGACTTGACGATCATGGGGGAGGGGGCTTAGACCCTTCCCTCCCGAGACGGTCCTTCCCGTCCTTGTCGTCCACTCCAGCAGCGATCGCATCACACCGCCCATGGCCAACAATGCTTCCGCGCGCAAGCGCATTCGTCAGACCGAAAAGCGCACCGAGCGCAACCGTATGCGCCGCTCGCGCGTTCGCACTTTTCTTCGGAAGGTGGAATTGGCGATCGAAGGCGGCAACAAGGAACAGGCTGCCGCTGCGTTCAAGAGTGCCCAGCCTGAAATCCAGGGCGCGGTGACCAAGGGCGTGATGCATCGCAACACGGTGGCTCGCAAGCTCTCGCGTCTCTCCGCACGGATCAAGGCGATCAATTCAGCCGCCGGCTGAACTCCAACCCTGCGTTTCTGACAAGTCGAACGGCTCCGTCCCGGAGGTATTCTGTGCCTCTGAGGCGGAGCTTTCTTTGTTGTAACCTGTCATGATATTGCGACTTGATTGCCACACTTGCATTTGAATTCCATGAATATTGTCAAAATGGACTTCAGTTGGAAGGTTTCGGCGGGTTAGGCTCGCCCTTGCTGCTTCTGGCATGACGGCCTCCGATGTTGAGCATATTGATGATAAGACTTTGTATTCTCTCAGGAAGTGGCTTTGGGGCGCCCCCGCCCTCAAAATGAGACAACCGATATGCGAACCGCCAAAACGGCGCATTGAGAGACTGAGGACAGGGATGGATCAGGATATGGGCGAGGCCCCCCCGCCCAATGCCGGAAAGACTGCCACCTCCTGGGCGCGCGTGCGTGCGCGGCTTCGGCAGGATGTTGGTGACGTCGAATACAGGAACTGGCTGCGCCAGCTGACCCTGGCTGGAATCGAGGGCGAAGCCGTCATCGTGAACCTGCCGACGCGCTTTCTGCGCGATTGGGTGCGCGATCATTATGGCGACCGTCTGCGCCTGCTCTGCCAGGCTGAAATGCCTGGTGTTCGCGTGGTGGAACTGCGCGTCCAAAGCACGGCACGCACCGAAAGCCCGATGATCGAGCGTGAGGTGGAGGCACCCACGCCGCTCGCCGAAAGCCTCGCTCCGGCGCCGCTGGAAGCCCCGCGCAATGATTGGCTGGTGCCACTCGACCCGCGCTTTACCTTCGACAGTTTCGTGGTTGGCAAGCCCAATGAATTCGCCCATGCCTGTGCGCGCCGCGTGGCCGAGCGCCCGGCGCAACCCGGCTTCAACCCGCTGTTCCTGTATGGCGGCGTCGGGCTCGGCAAGACGCATCTGATGCATTCCATCGCCTGGTCCCTGCGGGAGCAGGACCCTGGGCTTTCCGTCGCCTATATGTCGGCCGAGAAGTTCATGTACCGCTTCATCGCGGCACTGCGCAGCCACAACACCATGGAGTTCAAGACCCAGCTGCGCTCAGTCCATGTGCTGATGGTGGATGACCTGCAATTCCTGATCGGCAAGGACAACACGCAGGAGGAATTCTTCCACACCTTCAATGCGCTGATTGATGCCGGCAAGCAGATCATCATCTCGGCCGACAAGGCGCCGAATGACCTCTCAGGCATTGAGGACCGGCTGCGGACGCGCCTCTCGGGCGGCATCGTCGCCGATTTGCACGCGACGACCTATGAACTGCGCCTCTCCATCCTGCAGGCCAAGGCCAATGGCTCCGGCGTCGAGGTGCCGCCCCGCGTCCAGGAATTGCTGGCCCGCAAGATCGCCTCCAACGTCCGTGACCTGGAAGGCGCGCTGAACCGGGTGGTGGCGCATGCCAAGCTGTTCGGCCGGCCGATTACGCTGGAATCCGTGCCGGAGGTTCTTTCCGACATCCTGCGCGCGCATGACAAGCGCCTCTCGATCGACGACATCCAGCGCAAGGTGGCCGAACACTACAATATCCGCCTGACGGAAATGGCCTCCGCCCGCCGTTCCCGCGCCGTGGCCCGGCCGCGCCAGGTGGCGATGTATCTTGCGAAGCAGCTCACCTCGCGCTCCCTGCCCGAGATTGGTCGGCGCTTCGGCAATCGTGATCACACGACGGTGCTGCATGCGGTGAACAAGATCACCGAGCTGATGGCCGGTGATCCCTCCTTCGCGGAGGATGTGACGTTGCTGCGGAAAATGCTGGAGATGTGAGGCCTTGAGGGGCGCTACCCCTCAAACACACCGGCAAGACCTCAGCTTCTTGCATCTCCGACCAGAGATTGTTTGATTCAAATGCACGAAGGTGCAGGAAACTGAGTTTCCTGCCGGGGAGCCTGAGGGGCAGAGCCCCTCAGATATGCAGCGCCCGCCCATCCACCGCCAGCGCCGCTTCCTTCACCGCCTCGCTCAGCGTCGGATGCGCGTGGCAGGTGCGGGCCACATCCTCCGCACTCGCGCCGAATTCGATGGCCATGGCCACTTCCGCGATCAGCGTGCCGGCATCCGGCCCCATGATATGCGCGCCCAGCACGGCGTCGCTCTTGGCATCGGCCAGGATTTTCACGAAGCCGTCCATATCCCCCATGGCGCGGGCGCGGCCATTGGCGGTGAAGGGGAATTTGCCGACCTTATAGGCCTGCCCGCGCGCCTTCAGCTGCTCCTCCGTCTCACCGACGGAGGCGAGTTCGGGCCACGTGTAAACCACGCTCGGGATCGCGTTGTAGTTGATATGCGGCTTCTGGCCGGCCAGTTGTTCGGCCAGGGCCACGCCTTCATCCTCGGCCTTATGGGCCAGCATGGCGCCGGCGATGGCGTCCCCGATGGCATAGATGCCCGGCACGCTGGTGGCGAAATGCGCATCGGTCTTCACCCGGCCGCGCTCATCCAGGGCAACGCCCAGCTCGGCCAGGCCCAGGCCTTCGACATGCGGGCGGCGGCCAATGGCCAGCAGCACCACATCGGCGCGCAAGGTTTCGGCCGCGCCGCCCGAAGCGGGCTCGATGGTCACATTCACGCCGGTCGCGTCCGCCACGGCGGAGGTGACCTTGCTTTTCAGCTTGAACTTGAAGCCCTGCTTGGTCAGCACGCGCTCAAACGCCTTGCCGAGTTCATTGTCCATGCCCGGCGTGATGCGGTCGAGGTATTCCACCACCGTCACCTGGGCGCCAAGCCGGGCCCAGACACTGCCGAGTTCCAGCCCGATCACGCCCCCGCCAATCACCACCAGCTGCCCGGGCACCTGGCCGAGCTCCAGCGCGCCGGTCGAGGTGACGATGCGCGCCTCATCCACCTCGACGCCCTTGAGGGGGATGCTTTCGCTGCCGGTGGCGATGACGATGTTCTTCGCGCCATAGGCCACGCCGTCCACTTCGACGGTGCTCGCGCCGGTGATGCGGCCGGCGCCTTTCAGCCAGGTGACCTTGTTCTTTTTGAACAGGAATTCGACGCCCTTCACATTGGCGCCCACCACCTCGGCCTTGCGCGCCTGCATGCGGGCGAGATCCAGGGAAACGCCGGTCACGTTGATGCCGTGATCCGCCAGCTTGTGCTTGGTTTCCTCGAAATGCTCGGAGGATTGCAGCAGTGCCTTGGAGGGGATGCAGCCGACATTCAGGCAGGTGCCGCCCAGGGTGGCCCGCTTCTCGACGCAGGCGACCTTCAGCCCCAGCTGCGCCGCGCGGATGGCGCAGACATAGCCGCCGGGGCCGGCGCCGATGATGATGACATCAAAGCTGTCAGACATGGGGAATCCTCAACCACATTTGCGACGCAAACTGACCTGCGGCGGGCCACCGTGCAAGCCGGGGCAAGACATGGCCCGTGCCTGGCCCCCCTCGCCATCCGGCGGGCCCCGTGCGAGTCCTCATGCAACACCCAAAAGGAATGCCGCGTGGTTCGAAGAGGATGCATCCTGGTGGCAGCATGGCTCGGCTGGCCGATGATTGGCCACGCGCAAGCCCCCGCCTGGCAGGATTGTGCCGGCCGCGTGCTGGTTCTGGGCGCGCAGAGCCTGGCGGAGGGCGCCCGGTTCAGCCATTGGGCCACCCTCTCCAACCCCGGCATGCGCCCCGTCCGCGTCGAGACCCGCTTTGGCGAGGGCGCGCCCGCAGGCAGCTTGCGCATCGAGGCCGGGCGGACCGAGCGGCTGCGCCTGGGGGAGGGGGCGGTGGCCCTCACGCCTGAGCAGATGGCCCTCACGCTGCGGCTGCGCTGCCAGATGATCCGAACCCAACCTTGAAGGGTGC
Organism: Acetobacteraceae bacterium; assembly: GCA_947462945.1. Classification (GTDB taxonomy): domain Bacteria; phylum Pseudomonadota; class Alphaproteobacteria; order Acetobacterales; family Acetobacteraceae; genus Roseococcus. The sequence goes on along the minus strand of CANHTE010000005.1, from coordinate 7,170 downwards.
CGCGCCGCCAGCACCCCGCTTGCCCGGCGCCATGGGACGGCCCTGCAAGGCGCTTGCCGCCCCGGCGCGGGAAGGGCTTGGCAAGAACCCCGCTTATGTGGCCCAATCATGGATGACGGCGCCGTAAGATGCGCCGAGCCAATTCGGAGGGAATGTCATGCGCCAACCCATTGACGGGCTGTCACGCCGCCATGCGCTGGCCATGGGGGGCGCCGCCCTCGCGGCCCCGAGCGTGGCCTCTGGCCAGGGCCGGTTTCCGGAGCGCCCCATTCGCCTCATTATTCCCTGGGCTCCCGGCGGCAGCGCCGATGCCCAGCTGCGCAGCCTGGGGGAGCAGGCGGGCCGTCTGCTCGGCCAGCCCGTCGTGGCGGAGAATCGCGGCGGCGCGGGCGGCACCCTGCACGCGCTGCACCTGGCCCGCGAAGCCCGGCCGGATGGCTATACGCTGGGCCAGATGCATCTTTCGGTGATCCGGCGGCCCTTTCTGGTGCGCACGCCGCAATGGGATTCGACCACGGATTTCACCCATATCATCGGCCTCACCGGCTGGCTGTTTGGTGTGGCGGTCGCCGCCAATAGCCGCTTTCAGACCTGGCAGGACATGATCGCCCATGCCCGTGCCAATCCGGGCCGGGTCAGCTTCGCCACCTCGGGCATCGCCACGACGAACCATCTGACGATGGAAGACATCATGGGGCGCGAGCGGATTGAGATGACGCATGTGGCCTTCCGCGGCGCCTCCGAAGCAGTGCCGGCCGTGCTGGGTGGGCAGATTGACATGATCGCCGATAGCAGCGTCTGGGCCGGGCCGGTGGAGGCCGGGCAAATGCGCCTGCTCAGCGTCTGGACGGCCGAGCGTGTGGCCCGCTTCCCAACCGTGCCGACGCTGCGTGAACTGGGTTACGACATCGTCGTCACCTCGAATTACGGCATCAGCGGCCCGCCGCGCATGGACCCGGGCATTGTCCGGGCGCTGCATGATGCTTTCCATACCGCGTTGATGAGCCCTGAGAATACGCGGGTGCGCACGCAATTCGACATGCCGCTGGTTTACCTCAACACCCAGGAATACACGGATTTCGTGGTCCAGCGGGCCAGCTGGGAGCGCGAGATGGTGACCAGGCTCGGGATTCGCATGGAATAGGGCCGGTCTGCCTTCAGGGAGGAAACAAAAAAATGAACACCCAACGCCGCGCGCTGCTTGCAGCCCTTGGGGCGTCACCCCTCGCCACGCCCGCCTTCGGCCAGGCGCGCTATCCCAATCGTACCATCCGCTTCCTGATTCCCTGGCCGCCGGGTGGCAGCCTGGATGCCTTGCACCGGCAGATGTTCGAAGTTTTCCAGCGTGACACCGGCCAGAGCATCGTGATCGAGAACATGCCCGGCGCGCGTGGCACCCGCGCCGCCTTCTTCCTGACGCAGCAGGCGCGGCCCGATGGCTATACGCTGGCGCATCACCACCTCTCCATCCTGCGGCACCCCTTCCTGACACGGCAGCCCACCTGGGACCCTGTCGCGGATTTCAGCTACATCATGCAGCTCACCGGCTTTGTCTTCGGCACGGCCGTGCGCGCCGATCGCGGCTGGAACAGCTTTGACGACATGATCGCCGAGGCGCGGCGCCGCCCGGGTGAACTCACCTATTCCACCTCCGGCATTGCCACCACCAACCATCTGGCGATGGAGGACATCCTGGCGCGGCGCGGCGTGCGCATGGAGCATATCCCCACGCGCGGCGCGCAGGAGGGGGTGACCATGCTGCTCGGCCGCCAGATCGATATCGTGGCCGACGCGCAATCTTGGCGGCCCCAGGTGGAAAGCGGCGAATTCAGGCTGCTCAGCACCTGGACGCCCACGCGCCTCGCCTCCGCCCCGCAAGCGCCGACCTTGCTGGAGCTGGGCTTCGGGATGAGCGTGACTTCGCCCTATGGCGTGGTCGGCCCCAAGGGGCTCGAGCCGGAGATCGTGAACATCCTGCATCGCAGCCTGAAGAAGGCCTTCGAGGATGATGCCAGCCAGGCCATCATGCGGCGCTGGGAAAACCCGAATGAATATCTCGGCCCGCAGGCCTATCTGGAGTTCGCGCGGGAGCGGGTGGCTTATGAGCGGGATACGGTGCGGCGGTTGAATTTGAGCATTGATTGAGGCGAGGCGGGGCTCTGCCCCGCGCCCCGCCGGGGTCCGTGGCGGACCCCGGACCCCGCCGTCACTCGGCGTGTGGTTGAGGCCTACAGGAGACCCGCCTTCTGCAGTCCATTGGCCAGGGCCAGAAAACCGGCCAGCAGGCCAATCGTGCCGGCAATCACGGCCGGCATTTGCCACCAGGAGGGGAGCTTGGCCACCAATTGGGCGTTGGTGGTCACCAGAAGGTCTAGCTTGGCGCTGACGGCGGACAGTGACTGTTCAACGCCGCGAAGCCGGGCATCAATGCCATCCATCCGGACTTCGAGCCGATCCATGCGGATTTCCAGCCGGCCCATGCGATCTTCAACCGCATCCAGCCGGACCTCCACACGCGTTACCCGCTCAGCGAGACCATCCATACCACCAGAGTCGCCCCCGCCACCCCCGGGTTCAAGGGGCTCACGGCAGTCAGGCGACAACAGGCGGTTGTTTTCCTGCTGGGCTTGCCGAAAGCGATCTTCCAATTGACGGTCAACGACCATCACAGGAGCATCCGCGCCGCAACGTCCAAAGACCTTTTGGCCGCGTCCAGCACTTCGCTGCGCGCTTGGAACCCAGGATCAGCCTGGAGCAGATTGCTCTCGGACTTGAACGCCTTGAATGGGTCCGGCCGGGAGCTCCTCGCCAAGGCGTTCAACGCCTCAGCCTGCACAACGGCCAGCTCCATCAACGCGGCGCGCAATTCGGCAATCTCCGCTTTCAGTGCCTCAATCGTCTTTTCTTCACCCTCGCTCACGCCAGGCCCAGTGCCCACATCAGCACACCCTTCTGCGCGTGCAGGCGGTTTTCCGCCTCGTCGAACACCACGCTTTGCGGGCCATCCATCACCTCATCGGTGATTTCCTCGCCGCGATGCGCCGGCAGGCAATGCATCACGATCGCGTCCGGCGCGGCATGCTTCATCAGCGCGGCATTGACCTGGTAGGGCGCCAGCAGATTGTGCCGTTGGCGGGCGCTGGTCTTGTCATCGCTCATCGAGACCCAGGTGTCGGTCACGACGCAGCGTGCGCCGGCCACGGCATCCTGCGGGCTGTTGGTCAGCTCCACACGAGCGCCCTCGGCCCGTGCCCAGGCGATGAGATTGGCCTGGGGCGCCAGTTCCGGCGGGGTGGCGACGCGCAAGGTGAAATCAAAGCGCGCGGCGGCCTGGATGAAGGATTGCGCGACATTATTGCCATCCCCCGTCCAGGCCACCACCTGCCCGGCGATGGGGCCGCGATGCTCCTCGAAGGTCATCACATCGGCCATCAACTGGCAGGGATGCGAGACATCGGTCAGGCCGTTGATCACCGGCACCGTCGCGAATTCGGCCAATTCCCGCATCTTGGACACCTTGTCGGTGCGCAGGATGATGGCATCCACATAGCGTGAGAGGACGCGCGCCGTATCGGCCGGCGTTTCGCCGCGGCCCAGTTGCGTGTCCTTGCCGGCGAGGGTCACCACCTCGCCGCCCAACTGCTTGATGCCGACTTCGAAGCTGACGCGCGTGCGCGTCGAGGGTTTTTCGAAGATCATCGCGATGTGCTTGCCGGCCAGCGGCTTGCCCACCATCTCGCCGCGCTTGGCACGGCTGCCCAGATCCAGCATGCGGCGCAACGTCGCCGCATCATGGTCCATCAGTTCGAGGAAGTGGCGCGGTGCGCCACCCCCCGTCACTGGCCGCAGCAGCGCACTCACTTGGCGGGTGCCAGGGCATCCGCCGGCGTCAGGGCATGGCAGGCGCGGTCCAGTGCGGCCAGCGCCTCATCCACTTCGGCCTCGGTGATGATGAGCGGCGGTGCGACGCGCAGCACATTCATGCCCGCCGCCACGGTCAGCAGCCCCTCCTCGACGCATTGAGCCTGCATGGCGCCGTTATTGACCTCCGGCGTGAGGCGCAGGCCGAGCAGCATGCCGGCCCCCTGCACGCCGAGGATCACGGCCGGGTGGCGCGCGGCCAGCGCCAGCATGCCGCGCCAGAGATGGCGTGCCACGCGGTCCACCTGGTCCAGGAAGCCGGGTGCCAGAACCACATCCAGCACGGCATTGCCGGCCGCGCAGGCCAAGGGGCCACCGCCATAGGTGGTGCCATGCGTGCCCGGCTTCAGGTGCTTGGCCACGGCCTCCTTGGCCATCACGGCACCCAGCGGGAAACCGCCGCCAATGCCCTTGGCCGAGGACATGACGTCGGGCTCGATCCCGGCCCATTGATGCGCCCAGAGCTTGCCGCTCCGGCCCATGCCGGTCTGGACTTCGTCGAGCGCGAGCAGCAGGCCGAACTCGTCGCAGACCGCGCGCAATTCGCGCAGAAAGCGCAAATCAGCCGGGCGCACGCCGCCCTCGCCCTGCACCGGCTCGATCATGATGCCGGCCGTGGCGGGGGTGATCGCGTCGCGCACGGCATTCATGTTGCCGAAGGGCACGTGGTCGAAGCCCTCGACCGCCGGGCCGAAGCCGGCCAGGTACTTCTCATTGCCGGTGGCGCTGAGCATGGCGAGCGTGCGGCCATGGAAGGCGCCCTCGAAGCAGATCATCCGGAATTTTTCCGGGTGGCCGTTCTCGGCGTGGTATTTGCGCACGGCCTTGACCATGCCCTCATTGGCTTCCGCGCCCGAATTGCAGAAGAACACGCTATCGGCAAAGCTGGCCGCCACATGCCGCGCGGCCAGCTTCTCGGCCTGGGGAACGCGGTAGAGGTTGCTGACATGCATGACCTTCGCCGCCTGCTCCGCAATGGCCTTCACCAGATGCGGATGGCCGTGGCCGAGCGAGGAGGTGGCGATGCCGGAGCCGAAATCGAGGAATCGTCGCCCCGCATCCGTCCACACATAGGCGCCTTCGCCCCGCTCGAAAGCGAGGTCGGCACGGTTGTAGGTCGGCATCAGGGCGGGGATCACGCTTCAGCGCTCCTCTGGAAGATTTCGGCCGCGACATGCGAACAGAAACCTCCAGTTTGACGCAAAAACGGCCGGAAGCAAGCCTTGTCCTTGGAACGCGCCTGTCAGCGCCCGCCAGCGCCGGCGGCGGGGCCGCCGGTCGGCACGGTGTTGCCGCCTGCCGCGGGGCCGACGCGCCCCACATTGCCGAACAGCGCCTGGAGCAGGCTGCGCTCGGTGCCCGGGCTGGGCGTTTCGCGTTGGATGAAACTCACCTGGGGCATGTCGCTCTGGCTGAGCTGCCGCACTTCGGCCACGGTCCCGGCCGGGTTGAAGGCAACGACAACCACCCGCTGCGAGCGCAATGCCATGCTGCGGCCTGGCCGCAGCTGCGTCACGCCGCTGATGTAATACCAATTGTCATCCGAAAACGTGCCGGCATGGCTGGGGCTGCCGAGCAGCGCCTGCACATCCGCGCGCGTCGAGACGCCCGAGGTGAGCTGCGTGAGCTGTTCCTCCGAGACCGCATGGCCACGATTGACGATGGGTGTGGTGAACACATCGCGCGGCCGGTCAGGGAGCGGCGGCAGATAGGAACAGCCCGCCAGCACCGGAAGCGCCAGGAGAGCAAGATGACGGATGTTGACCAAGGCAGGGTGACGGGCCATGTCCCGGCTTAACGTCACCCGGCCCTTGCGGTCAATGCGCCAGATCGGCGCGCCCCGCCGCGCGAGCCCTTGTCAGGAAACATTGCATCATGGGCCTGCTCGGCCTGTTCCGCCGCCCCCCGCATGAGCGGACCGGCTTCGCGCTGTACGGCGCTGCCGTCGCTGCGGCCCGCGCACCACATTTCTATGCCGAGATCGGCGTGCCCGACACGGCCGCCGGCCGATTCGAGCTGGTGACCCTGCATGTCGGCCTGCTGATCCGCCGCCTCCGCACCGAGCGCGACAAGACCGCCGATGCGCTGGGCCAGGCGGTGTTTGACGCGATGTTCGGCGACATGGATGTGAACCTGCGTGAAATGGGCATTGGGGATCTGAGCGTCGGCAAGCGGGTGAAGATGCTGTGGGAAGGCTTCCACGGCCGCGCCCAAGGCTATGGCGAAGCGCTGGACGCTGAGGATTTGCCCAGACTGGCCGATGCGCTGGCGCGCAACATCTGGGTCAAGGACCCCGCCCCCGAGGGCGCTGGTGCCACCCTGGCCGCGCATGCCGCACAGGTCTCGGTCATGCTGGCGGGCCAGGAGATGGCCAGCTTCCTGCGAGGCGAGGCGCGCTTCGCATGACCATCGAGTTCAGTCACCGCCTGCCCCTGGCCCATGTCCCTGCCGCCGGCCAGCCGCTGCGTCTTGCAGCCGGAGCGGCGGAATGCGCGGCACTGGCCGCGCGGTTCGACCTGCTGGCCATCGAAGCGCTCACCGCCGAACTTCGGCTGAAGCCGGGGCTGGAAGGGGTGGTTCATGTCACCGGCAAGCTGATGGCCGAATTGACGCAGGCCTGCGGCATCACCCTGGTGCCGGTCCGGCAATCCATCTCGGAAGACGTGACCTGGCGGCTGCTGCCGGAAGGGATGGAACCCTCGGATGGCGAGGATGACCCCGATGACATCGAGACCGAGCAGGGCGTGGCTGATCTGGGCGAGGCGCTGGCCCAGCAACTCGCCCTGGCGATTGACCCCTATCCGCGTGCGCCTGGCGCCCAGCTGGCAGAGGGCCTGACGGATGAGGGCGCGCATGGCCCCTTTGCAAAGCTGCTGACCCTGAAGCCCCAGGGGTAGGTTGCATAAAGGGAGGGATGGGTGCTAATCGCGCTCCCTTCTTGCCGCAGCTTGCCCGCTGCGGCTGATTTTGTTTGGGCGTTCTGCGCCCCTCACCTCTGCCTGGGTTTGCCGGTGTTCTGCCGGTGGCCCAACACCTGTTGAAAGGCTGGCTCCATGGCCGTCCCGAAGAAGAAAGTTTCCCCCTCCCGCCGTGGCATGCGCCGCAGCCACATGGCCCTGACCAAGGAAGTCCATGTGGAGTGCTCCAATTGCGGTGAGCTGAAGCGCCCGCATCATATCTGCTCCTCCTGCGGGCATTATGATGGCCGTGAAGTCGCGGCCGCCGACTCCCTCAAGGGCGTGGTTCGCG
>CANHTE010000004.1 GCA_947462945.1 Acetobacteraceae bacterium | reverse complement strand
GCTCTCACCGGTGATCAGCACCGAGGCCTCGGCACGGGCCAGTTGCTGCGCGCGGCCGAGCAGCGCGATCATTCGGGGATCCTGGCAGACGGGCGCATCATGCGCGGCCGTCACCGCCTCCAGCATGGCGGCAATCAGCTCCGCCTCGGGCGGCAGGGGCAGGAACTCGCGCGCGCCGGCACGAATGGCGCGCAGCACCGCATCGGCATCCGCATTGCGGCCGCAGGCGATCAGGGGCGTGGCGATCCGTTCCTCGGCCAGGCGCTCCAGCAGCCAGGGCAGATCATGCGCGGCATCGGCCAGAATGAGATCAGCCCCGGCACCGCGCAGGCGCTCCAGACCGGCCGTCACGCCCTCCACCTGGGTCAACTCGGCACCGCGCGTCACCGCGATGCGGGCGGCATGGCCCAATTCGCCCGAGAGCGACCCGATGATCAACAGCCGTGTCATACGGCGCGATCCGCCTTGACGATTTCCGTCATGGTGATGCCCAGGCGGTTATCCTCCACCATCACCACCTCGCCGCGCGCCACCAGGCGGTTGTTGACATAGATGTCCACCGCCTCGCCCAGCTTGCGGTCCAGCTCCACCACGGCGCCACGGCCGAGCTTGAGCAGCTGGCTCACCTGCATGGTCGCTCGCCCCAGCACGGCGCTGACCTGGACGGGAATGTCATAGACCGCCTCCAGATCACGCGGGGGGGCAGCCGGGCGCTCGCCTGCCGGCAAGCCTGGCGTAGCGGGTTCAAAGTCATCCGTCGCGTCGCTCATGCGGCCTCCTGCCGAGTGTCATGGTTATTCAACAAGCTGATCATCCTTGCCTTCGAGGAGCTGGATCTGCCCCTGGGCGGCGAGGTCCTTGGCGGCGGCGACGACGGCCGCCTGCGCCTCGTCCACATCCTTCAGCCGGACCGGGCCCAAGGCTGCAATGTCGTCGCGCAGCAGTTTTGCCGCGCGTTCGGTCATGTTGCGGAAGAACAGATCGCGCATTTCCTCGGCGGCGCCCTTCAGCGCCATGGTCAGGCGCTCCTTCTCGACCGAGCGGAGCAGCAGTTGCAGGCCCTGCGTATCCAGCCGCTTCAAATCGTCGAAGGTGAACATCAGCGCGCGGATACGGTCCGCCGCCTCCTGGCTGCGTTCCTCCAGGGCGGCCATGATGCGGCCCTCGGCCTGGCGGTCCAGGCCGTTGAAGATCTCGGCCATCATTTCATGCGCGTCGCGGCGCGTGGAGCGCGCGAGGTTGGACATGAATTCCATCTTGAGGGTGCGCTCCACACCATCCAGCGCTTCCTTCTGGACATTCTCCATCCGCAGCATGCGCATCACGACTTCCATGGCGAAGCCGTCCGGCAGGATGGAGAGGACACGCGCGGCGTGATCCGGCTTCACCTTCGTCAGAACGACGGCCACGGTCTGCGGGTATTCATTCTTCAGGTAGCTCGCCAGCACCGTCTCATTCACATTGCCGAGCTTGTCCCACATGGTCCGGCCCGCCGGGCCGCGAATCTCCTCCATGATCTGGCTGACGCGGTCGGGCGGCAGCGTCTTGAGCAGCATCCGCTCCGTGCTCTCATAGGAGCCGATCAGGTTGCCGGCCGTGCCCATCTCCGCCGCGAACTCATTGCAGATGGCTTCGACGGTCTGGGCCGGCACCGTGCCAAGCTGGGACATGGCATGGGACAGGTCACGCAGCTCATCCTCATGCATGCGCGCGAAGAAACGGGAGGCATATTCCTCGCCGAGGGCCAGCATCAGGATCGCGGCCTTCTGCGTCCCGCGCATGGTTGCAGTGCCGCTCATTCTTCGTTCTCCGGAGTCAGCCAGCGGCGCAGGGTGAGCAGTGCCTGATCGGGCGATTCATCCACCAGCCTGATGACGCGCGTGATGGAGGAGGCGCGCATCTGGCCCTGGACATGCGCCAGATGGATCATGCGCTCATCTTCGGCTCCGGCCTCGCCGGTGAGCAGCCCTGCCGGGTTCTCGCCGGGGGGGAGGCTCGGGTCGCCCGGGCGCCCGGCCAACCCGGGCACGCCCATGCCGCCGGCCAGTGCCTCGCCATCCACGCCACCCGCCCCGGCCAGGGCCGGCGTGGGGAACAGCGAGAGCGTGAGCTTGCGCGCCACGGGCCGCGCCACCAGCAGCAGTGCCAGCAGGATCAGAAGGCCGATCACCGCCGTTTCCAGCAGCCGCGCCAGCACCGCCTGCGGGACATCCAGGCCCAGCATGCCGGTATCGCGCGGCAATTCCTCGGGGTCGGCGAAGCGCATCGAGACGACTTCGACACGGTCCCCGCGTTGCTCATTGAAGCCCACGGCGTTGCGGACCAGCGCGGTGATCCGCGCCAATTCCTCCGGCGTGCGCTCACGCTTGGTGGCGGGGCCATCGGGGCGGGTTTCGGTCACGCCATCCACCAGCACGGCCACGGTCAGGCGGCGCGTGGTGGGGTGTTCGCGCAGCACATTGCGAACGGTGCGGCCAATCTCGAAGTTGGTGGTCTCCTCCTGGCGGCTTTCCTGATTGCCACCATTCGGGGATGCGGCCTCCGCACCGGGCAGGTTCGTGGCCACGCCGACGGGTGAATTATCCTGGCTGCGGCTGGATTCATTGCTGGATTGCGTGCTGCGCGGCACCTGGTTCTCAGGATCGAAGCGCTCCTCGCGGGTTTCGACGCGGTCGAAATCCATGTCCATCGCCACCTCGGCGCGGACACGGCCGAAGCCGAGCACTCGTTCGAGCATTTCCTCGACGGCACGGGACAGGCGGGCTTCCTGCCCTCGGCGCAGTTCATCCTGGGTTTGCGCACCGGCCGGGCCGTTGAGCGCCTGGCCACCGCGCGCCAGCAATTCGCCGCGGCTATCCACGATGGAAACGCTTTGCGCGCGCAGACCGGGGACGGCCGCAACGACAAGGTGCAGCACGGCCTGCACGCCCTCACGGTCGAGGCGCTGCGCACCCTGCATGGTCAGCAGCACGCTCGCCTGCGCCTCGGTCCGCTCGCGTGAGAAGGCCTCGCGGCGCGGCAGGACGAGATGGACACGCGCCGCACGAACGCCGTTCAGCCCGCGAATGCTGCGGGCCAATTCGCCCTCCATCGCGCGCAGCCGGTTCATTTCCTGTTGGAACGGCGTGGTGGTCAGGCTCTCATTGCGATCGAACAGCTCATTGCCGATGGAGCCGCCCGCCGGCAGGCCTTCCCGTGCCAAAGCAAGGCGCAGCCTGGGCACGTCCTCGGCCGGGACCAGAACCTGAGTGCCACCGGCAGCGAGGCGATAGGGCGTGCGGCTGCGTTCCAGCGCTGCAACGACGGCGCCGGCATCGCGCGTTTCAAGGTCACCATAGAGAAGGCTCATGGGCGGCGTGCCCGCGCGCAGCGCCAGGAAGCCGATCACCCCCAGGAGGCCAATGCCCAGCCCGGCCAGCGCCAGCAACTGAACCCTGCCCAGACTGCGCAATTGGCCGATCAGATTCTGCACGGTACCATCCCGCACAGCGGCTCGCCACGAAACATCCTGCCTCTCCCGAAGGCGCGTCCTGCGCCCTAGGCAGGTTTTGCCGCATCCGGTCTTGCGAAAGCCTTAACGCGATTGTCGGATTATTGCGCTGCCAAACCACGCAGCTTGTCGAACTTGACGGTCAGCGCGCCCAGGCCGAGCCGAACCTCGCCATCGGCCCGGTCCACCGAGGTGGCTCGGGCCAGAACGCCCGCCTGAATCGGTGTGGTCGAGTTATCGGCGCGAATGCCGCTGACGGTGAAGCGATAGGCGCCGTCGGCCAGTTGGGCGCCATTGGCGTCGCGCCCATCCCAGCTCCAATTCGTGGCGGTGCTGCCCAGGGCGACTTCGGCCTGGCGCAGCACCCGGCCGTTGGAGTCCTGGATGCTGATCTCGGCGCGCCTCGCCGCGCCGGCCGCCGGCAAGCGCAGCTGCGCCTGGCCGCCCTGCACGGCGAGGCGGTCGCTTTCCACCTCCACGACGCGGCCCATCAGCGGTGCGGCGGAAACCAGCTGGTTGCCCTGCTCCACGCTCAACAGCCGTTCCAGGTTCGTGTTCACCTTGATCTGCTGCTCGACCGAGGCGAATTGAACCAATTGTTGCGTCATCTGGTTCGCGTCCATCGCATTCGTCGGGTCCTGATTCTGCAATTGCGTGGTGAGCAGGGTCAGGAAGGTATTGAAGTCGGCCCCGATGCCGGTGGTGCTGCCGGCGGCCGCGGCACCCGTGGCGGTTCCCGAGGTTGCTCCCGCCCGAGGTTGGGTCGTGTTGCCCGTGCCGCTGGTCAGGGCTGGATTGATGCTGCCGCTCATGGCTGTCTCCGCTGCGTCAGATATTGAGGTCGAGAAGCCCGCGCTGCGTGCGGGCGGGGGGGGGTTGAGCCTCGGTGCCGGTGCCGGTCAGCCCGGTTGGGGCGCGTGCCGCGCCGGCCGGGGCCTCTCCCTGCTGGCGTTGATCCGATTGGCCGGATTGCGTTCCAAGTGAGAAATCAATGCCCTTCGGGTCCACGCGCAGCCCGGCATCGGCCAGGCTGCGGTCCAGTTCCTGCCGGTCCCGCAGCAGCAGGGCCAGCGTTTCCGGGCGTTCCGCCGTCACGCGCACCGAGTGGGTGTCGCCCTCGCGCTGCACGCGGATGTCCACGCGGCCCAGTTCGGCAGGCTCCAGGCTGAGCTGGAAGCCATTTGCCACGCCGGGCGTGAAGGCCAGGGCAATGGCGATGGGCGCCACCTGCCGCATCGGTGGCGCGGGGGGGGTGGAGACCATCGCCTCAGCCGGGCGTGCCTGGGTGAGGGCGGCGGGTTCAAGGGCCCAGGCCTGGCCCGGGATGCCAAACCCCACAGAGGGTGGCGGCGCGGCGGACGGGCGGGATTCGCTCGGCCTGGCCCCGCCCATGCCCGCCCGATCCAGGCTGGAGGGGTCCAGGCTGGAGGGGTCATGTGGGGCGGAAGGCGGGCCCGATGCGTGTTCGGACGCGCTGAGGGGCCCTGACACATCCTCCAGATGAGGCAGGCTCGCATCCTGGGCGGCCTCATGGGCGGCGGCCTTGCCCGTGGTGGCCGCGGCCCTCAAGGGGGCGCCGGGCGTCGAGGGGTTCGGCCCGGCAGGATGGATCGCCGCGCCGGCCGCGGCAGAGGGCAGCTCCCCTTCGATCTCATCCGCGGAAACCTCTGCCGAGGCAGTGCTCATCGGTAGAATCTGCGCCGTGACGGCCTGGACCTTGGCGGTGCCCTGCTGCAGGGCCGCCTGGGGCGGGGCGGCGGCGGGCGGTGGCGCAGGCAGGGCCGGCGGAAGAAGATTCACGGTGGAGGCGGTGAGCAGCCCAGCCGCCTCGGCTGCGGGGTCGGTGTCTTCGTTGTCGGTGGTGCTGGTCTCGGCCGGGTCATCTTCCGTGGGAAGCGTGGCGGGGCCGCCCGTGACCGTCGCCGGGATCGCCTCGATGTCGAGCTGACCCAGGGCGGAGGGATCGACGGCAGTGGGATCAACGGCGGAGGGATCGAAGAGCGGCACAGGCGCCGCTTCGGCCGGGGCGCCGGCCAGCGCGGAGCCGGGCAACAAAGACGCCGCGCCTGGCGCCATTGTCAGTGATGAAACCAGCGGCATCCCGGCGCCAGGCACGGCGGCCGGGGCGTTGGCCAGCTCGGCGGAATCGGCAGGAATGGGTGACCCGACGGCCAGATCCAGAGCTGGCTGCGGCGAGATGACTGCGCCTGCCCCCTGCGGCTGTGGCAGCGTCAGGGACGGGCTGGTTTGCTGAAGGGGAACCATCATCGGGATGGCGGTTGGGACGGGCAATTCCGCGTCCAGAACGGGCAGCGCCCCGGCGATCTCCGCCGAGACCGTAAACTGGGGAATGGCGGCGACCATGCCCGGCAAGCCGGTGACCGTGGCAGGCGGGACGGCCGGGGTGGCGGCGGCCGGCCCGGCCGCGACGGCGGCGGGCGCCTGCATCTGAGCTTGGGGTTGGGCTTGGGGTTGGGCTTGGGCTTGGGCTTGGGGCGCCAGGCTGCGGTTCAGCGCCTCCTGAAAGCCACCCTCGTTCTCTGCTTCGGGCAGATTGCCGCCACCGGCGCCCAAAGCGGTGATCGCCGCCGGCGCAGGTGCTGAGGCGAGGGAAATACCGCCATTCATGCCCAGCATCTCCTGCCGCGGTCGGATGGGCCCTATGCCCCCCTCTCTGCCCTGCCGGCTGGGTCCATGGAGCAAGCGGCGGGCCACTCCAGTTGGGGGTTCAACCGGCAAGCTGCGGCCGGCAAGCGGCAGGGCTGACCCTTCCCCGGCAGGATTTGCCGCCCCAACCCCACCAGGCCTTGGCACACATCCTGCTGAGTGCCGGTGAAACCCGAATCCCTCGGGGCACGGATGCAGGCAACGGAGGCCACCCATGTCGCTCTTTGGCGCGATGACCACGGCGATTTCAGGCCTGAACGCACAATCACGCGCGCTCGGCCACCTCTCGGACAATCTGGCGAACAGCAACACCACGGGCTTCAAGCGGATTGATACCAACTTCACCAATCTGGTGACGCAATCCAGCGCCACCTCCCATGCGTCGGGCGCGGTCCTCGCCCGCCCGGATTTCACCAATACGGTGCAGGGCACGGTGGAGCAGAGTGAAAATCCGCTGGGGCTTGCCATCGGCGGGCAGGGATTCTTCAGCGTCACGCAGGCGCGTGGCAGCGCGGACGGGTTGCCGCTTTTCGATGACCGGCAGATGTACACGCGCGCCGGCGATTTCCGGATGGATCGGGATGGCTACCTGGTCAATGGCTCCAACTACTTTCTGCAAGGCTGGCCGGTGGGCGATACCGGCGCCGTGGACCGCACCACGCTGGCACCCGTGCGCGTCAGCCAGGAGGTGTTCAATCCCATCGCCACCTCAAGCGTGGAGCTCTCGGCCAATCTGCCGGCCATCGCACCGCCGACGGTGCCGGCCGACGCCAAGACCTACAGCACGCAGATCCAGGTCTATGACACGGTGGGCAACCGCAACCCGATCACCCTCACCTTCGCGCAGATGCCCGATGGCACCCCACGCGGCTGGAACATGACCATCACGCCCGCCCCCGTGGCGGGTGGCGGCGCGGGCGGCGTGGATGTGCCGATCATCTTCGGCACCAATGGCACGATCGAGAATTTCAACGGCGTCGCTGGCGTCGCCAATACGGCTGTAAGCCTGGATTTCGAGTCGGATTTCGGCCTGGGCAACCAGGCCATCTCCCTGAATATCGGCCGCTTCGGCGTGGCACAGGGCATCACGCAATATGCGGGCAAGGATTTCTCGCTCCGCAACCTCTCGCAGAATGGCGTGCCGCCGGGCGGCTATTCAGGCATCTCCGTGCAGGAGAATGGCGACATCCGGGTCAATTATGACAATGGCCAGTCGCGCACCGTGGCGCGCGTGCCACTGGTCGCCTTCAGCGATGCCGATAAGCTGCAGCGCCTGGACGGCCAGGGCTTCATGCGGACCCTCGAAAGCGGCGAAGCACAGGTCACCGACGTGGCGAGCAACGGCGTGGGCAAGCTGGTCGTGGGTGCGCTGGAAAAATCCAATGTGGATATCGGCGCGGAATTCACCAAGCTGATCGTGGCGCAGCGCGCCTATACGGCGAATACCAAGCTCGTCACCTCCGCGGATGAGATGCTGCAAGACACCATCAACATGAAACGCTGACGCGCCCACCCTTTGATGCGCTGACGCGCGGGCGGATGCCATCCATGTCTCCAGCATCCCCCGTCTCGATAAGGTAAACCGACCATGAGCCTCGATCTTGCCTTGGGCATCGCCAGAAGCGGGTTGCAGGCGACGCAGCGTGCCCTGGCGAATGTCTCGCAGAACATCACCAATGCCGAGACGCCAGGCTACACCCGCAAGACGGCGGCGGCTGAAGCGCGCACCACGGGCGGCATGCCGCTGGGCGTGCGCCTCGGCGATGCGCGGCGCGAGGTGGATCAGGCCCTGCTGAATGAGCGCGATGCGCGTGGCGGTGAGGCCGCGGGCGCAGCCGTGCGCGAACGCCTGCTCTCCGGCATCGAGGCCATGCAGGGCACCTCCGGCACCCGCGAAAACCTGGGCGATACCATTGCCGCCCTGCGCATCAGCCTGACCAGCCTGCGCAGCGCCCCCGGGGAAGGGGGGCTGCAGCGGGACGCCGTGAATGCGGCGCGCGACGTGGCGTCCCGCTTCCAGGATGTATCCAACGCCGTCAGTGAAGCCCGGCAGCAGGCGCATGACGGCATGGTGCGTGAGATCGGCCAGGTGAATGCGGGGCTGCGCGAAATCGCGCAGCTCACCATCGGCATCCAGGGTGACCGCTCCCGCGGGCTGAGCACCAGCGACCTTGAGGATCAGCGGGACCTGGCCCTGGGGAAGCTGGCCCAGAGCCTGCCTTTCCAGGCGCTGCACCGGGCCGATGGCGGGTTGACCCTGCTGACCCGCCACGGCTTCGACCTGCCGCTGGAAACCGATAACGACGCCATCAGCGCCAGCCTGGCCGACCTCGGGCCCAGCTCCTTTCATGGCACCGGCGGGGATATTCCCCCCATCCTGTTGGGCGGCACCGACATCACTCGCCAATTGGGGGGCGGCCGGCTTGGCGAATACGTAGCGATGCGCGATGCCACGCTGCCGCGCTACCAGGCCGAGCTGGACCTCGCCGCCGCCAACCTGGCCTCGCGCATGGACCAGCAGGGCTTGCGCCTTTTCACCGGCCGCAACGGGCAGGTGCCGGACACCACCCTGCCTTATGGTGATCCTGCCAACGGCCAGATCGGTTTTGCGCAGCAATTGCGCGTCAATGACGCGGTGGCCGCCAACCCGGCCTTGCTGCGCGATGGCACCCATGTGGTGGCGGATACGCCCGGTGGGGCCAGCGCCTTCACTCCCAACCCGGCCAATGGCCCGGCCAGCTTCGCCACGCTGCTGGACCGCATCCTGGACCACAGCCTGGGCGAGACGGTGCGTGACGGCGTGAGCTGGGCGCCCATCGCTTCGGGCGGCATTGGCCCGGATGGCAGCCTGAGCTCACCCTTCATCCCGCCGCGTTCCATCGGGGATTACGCGGCCACGATCACGGGCATGCAAGGCGGGGACCGCGCCACCGCCACCGCCGCGCGGGAGCGGGCCGAAGCACTGAAGGCCGGCATGGATGCACGCTTCCAGCGTGAATCCGCCGTGGACCCGGATGCCGAGATGTCGTCCCTCATCCGCCTGCAAAACGCCTATGCGGCCAATGCCCGCGTGATCACCACCGCCCAGCAGATGTGGGATCAGCTGCAGACCATCGGACGATGAAGGGAGGCTGATGCGTCATGTCGAGCATCGAAATGTTCCACCGCCTGACGACTGAGACGTCGCAACTGCGCACGCGGCTTGATAACTTCACGCGGCAGGCGACCAGCGGCCTGAAGGCCGAGCGGCTGGGTGATCTGGCGCCGGAAATCCCGCGCGCCGTCTCCCTGCAGGGCGATATCGGCCGGCGCGAGCTTTACGGAAAGGCGATGAACCAGGCGCTGGGCCGCACCTCGGTGATGCAGACCAGCCTGGACCGCATGACCGAAATCGCCCGGGACTTTCGCACCAAGGCCGCCACCCGCCTCAATTCCGGGGATGCCGCCTCACTGATGACGGTGCAGAGCAATGCCCGCGCGGCGCTGACCGAAGTCGCGCATCTGCTCAACACGCGCCTGGGGGGCGAGTTCCTCTTCAGTGGCAATGATACCGGCCGGCCGCCCATCCCCGACCCCGAGGGCCTGGCCACCGGGCAGATGGCCCAGGATATCGCCGCCCAGGTCGCTGCGCTGCCCATTCAGGGCCTGGCGGCGACCGTGGATGCCACTCGGCTCATCGCGCAGAGCAATACGCCCGGCGTGACCCCATTTTCGGATTACCTGACCGCCGATGCCGCTTTGCCGCCCGGTGAACAGGATGCCCGGCGGAGCGTACCGGCAGGGGATGGGCAGGTCATCGGCTATGGCATCGTGGCCGGCCGCAACGCCGATGCGATCAGCATGGGTGAGACCACGGGCAATTGGGCGCGTGACCTGATGCGCAATTTGATGAGCCTGGCCGCCCTCACACCTGATCAGATGACGGACCGCAAAGCCTTTGACGGCTTCATGGGCAAAATCCGCGAGGGCCTCTCCTCGGCCGAAATGGCCCTGGCGGAGGAGGCCGGCGCCCTCGGCAATGTCGAGGCGCGGATGGAATCGACGCAGCGGCGGCACAGCAATCTGACCATGGCGCTGAGCAAACAGCTGGCTGACATCCAGGAGGTGGATGTGGCCGATGTCATGGTGAAAATGCAATCCACCCGCACCTCGCTGGAGGCAAGCTACCGCGCCATCAGCTCGTTGGGCGACTTGAACCTCGCGAATTTCCTCCGTTGAGGGCCGGGGTCTTCAAGCGGCGTTAACCGCTTTTGCGCATCATGGCGTTGTGTCCGGAGAACCCGGGCAACGGAGGAACGGTTCGGAGCCATGAAGGCCTGGGCCGACCGCCCCTTTCCCCCCGGGAAGTGGCGCATTTCCTTCCGACCGAAGCTGAAGGGAATAAAACATGTCCACGCTCGTGTTGGAATTGCGGCAGGGTGACCTGATGGTTGTGAATGGCGCGCCAATCCGCTTTCGCAACCGCACGCGGATTGAATTGGCGGCCAAGGCCCGCTTCCTGTTCGGCAAGCAGATCATGGCGCCGGAAGGGGCGACCACCCCGGCGCGGCGAATCTATTTCGCCCTCCAGACCGCCTATATCGGCACCGAGGAGGAGCGCCAGCCCGGCATCATCGCCGCGCGCACGCTGATCGCTGATTTCATGGAGGCCACCACCTCCGTCCTGGTGCGGGAGATGCTGGCCCGCGCCATGGAGGCGGCCGAAGATGATGATTGCTACCTCGCCTTGAAGATTGCCCGCCGCGTGATGCGCCATGAGGAAGAGGTTCTGGGCATCCCGCCCTTGGCCGCCCCCCGGCGCGATGCGCCGGACGGCGCCGGGCATGGCTGACGCCGCATCCGCTGTCGCTGCCTTCCGCCGGGTTCTCAAACCCGGGGAGGAGGAGCGCGCGCTGGGCCGAATTGCCACCGAACCACAGCAGAAGCGCGCCATGGAGCAATTCAAGCGCGCCGTGGACCGCGCCCCTGACATCAAGGCCGCGCTGCGCGATCCGCGGGTGCTGCAGGTGCTCACCACCGCGCTTGGCATTCCCGAAGGCGCCAGCCAGACCGGGCTCGCCACCCGCGTCCTGCTTTCCGACCTGTCGGATAAAAAGAGCCTGGCCAATACGCTGGGCGACAAGCGCTGGAAATCCGCGGCCGAGACCCTGCAGCTTGCCGCCCGCGGCCTTGCTTCCCTGCGTGATCCGAAGATGCAGGCGGCCCTGGGCGATGGGCTGCGCCGTGCCCAATGGAACGACAACCTGGAAACCGAGCAGGCGGGGCTGGGCGATGCGGTGCTGTTCCGTGAGCGCGCGACATCGGTGGACAACAATATCTACGCTGTGCTGGGCGATCCCATCATTCGCCGCGTGGTCACCGGCGCGCTGGGCCTGCCGCCGCAGCTCGCCATCCAATCCGTCGAGGCCCAGGCGCGCGCGGTCAGCGCCCGGCTCGATATCCGCAAGCTGGAGGACCCCAAGGAAATCCAGCGCCTGGCCGAGCGCTATCTGGTGAACCGCGCCAATGAGAAAGCGGGGACGCAGGGCTCCGACATCCTGTCGCGCTTCGGCTTTCCATCAGGGGGGTATTTCGCCTGACTGCTTAGTGGGCTGGGTTTGAGCGGCAGGAAAAGCATGCGGGGGCCGGCCGGCTTTCCTGCGTCTGTTGATGCCTGGGGATTGGCCCCAAAGCAGGCGGGACGTCAGCCGCCAGTGATCTGCGCCAGGCGATAGGCGCGCAACTGTGCCTCGGTGGGCGCGCTGCGGGAGAGCTTGCCGGTGGCGTCCA
Organism: Acetobacteraceae bacterium; assembly: GCA_947462945.1. GTDB lineage: Bacteria > Pseudomonadota > Alphaproteobacteria > Acetobacterales > Acetobacteraceae > Roseococcus. The sequence continues at coordinate 1,547 of CANHTE010000004.1, read as the reverse complement.
GGAATTCCATCACCACCACGCCCAGCGCCGGATCCAGCCGCAGCCGGGGATTGGGGCCGATGGGGGCGGCAGGCGTCGGCGCCGCTGCCGGGGCCTCCGGCGGCCGGTTGACGATGTTGGCGGGCAGGCCGGTCGGGAGGTAGGTGGTGATCGGGTTCATGTGCGGGTCTCTGTCATGCCCAGGGGACGGTCTCAGAAACCATACGTAAGGTTAACACCCCATGAATGTCGTGGCATCTGCACGGAAGCTTTTCGCGGCGGCATGAAGCCTGGCGCCTCGTGATGCGGTGTGCTTCGCCGCTTAAGATGGGCAGTTGAACGCCCAGTCGCCAATTTAAGTTTCCCAGGGATGGGCAAGCAGGCCCAAGACGCATCCGCCCCCGCACCTCACCCGGCGGCGCGTGCCACCGGTGCCCAGCGCGCCGTCTCCTCCACCACGAAGGCCAGCATTTGCGCAGCGGTCATGTTGCCGAGCGTGGCGAGGCCGAGCGCATCCATCCGTTCGCGCACAACCGGTTCCTGCATGGCGGACTGGCAGATGTCGTTGATGCGTGTGGCGATGCCGGGTGGGATGCCGGCGGGGCCGGCCAGCAGGAACCAATTATTCGCCACCACGGAGGGGAAGCCCGATTCCCTGACCGTGGGCACATTCGGAAAAATGCCGATCCGTTCTGCACTGGTGAAGGCCAGCGCCCGCAGTGAGCCCTGCCGCACCGAACCCGCATGCGCGCCGATCGTGTCCCAAAGCGAGGAGATGTCACCCGAGAGCACCGCTGCCTGCGCCTCGGGCGCGCCGCGAAACGGGATATGCAGCAGCTTCACACCCACCGCCTGTTCAAACAGCATGCCCGCCAGATGGCCAATGGAGCCAGCGCCCGAATTGCCGAAGCTGACCCCTTCCGGCCGCGCACGGGCGGCGGCGGCGTAATCCTGGATGGTCTGGTAGGGGCTTTGCGTCCGCACCGCGCAAACGATGGGAGCGCCGCCGAACATGGTGATGTAGGTGAAGCTTTCGGGCCGATAGGTGATGTTGCCCATCAGCGTGGGCGCCACGGTCAGCGGGCCGGTGTTCGTGATCAGCAAGGTATGCCCATCCGGCGCCGCCATGGCCGCCTGCGCCGTGCCGACCGAACCACCGGCGCCGGGCCGCGCCTCCACCACGAAGGGCTGGCCAAAGGCGCGTTCCAGCCGCTCGCTCATCAGCCGCATCACCACATCCGTGGTGCCGCCGGGCGAATAGGGGTTGATGACGCGCACCGGGCGGCTGGGCCAGGCCGGCTGGGCCGAGACGGCGACCGGCGCTGCAAGCGCAGTGCCCAAAATCAGGCGGCGGGACAGCGGCATGGGATCACTCCTGCACAAGGGTGCGGCAGATCCGGAGGGAAAGGCCGCGTGCAGGAGGAATTAGCGAATCCTATGCCACGGGTTCGAGGGGCGCTGCCCCTCGAGCTCCCCGGCAGGGAACTCGTTCCCTGCACCCATAATTGAGAGAAGGTGCAGGAAACCGAGTTTCCTGCTGGGGGGAGCGCGAGGGGGGCAAAGCCCCG
>CANHTE010000003.1 GCA_947462945.1 Acetobacteraceae bacterium | reverse complement strand
GAAAAGGCGTGGCATTGCAGCGAATCGCCGGCGAGGATGGCAGTCGCTTCGTCAAAGGCCTTGTGGCTGGTGGGCTTGCCGCGCCGCAAATCATCATTGTCCATGGCGGGCAGGTCGTCATGGATCAGGCTATAGGCGTGCATCATCTCGATGGCGCAGGCGACGCGGAGCGCCGCGCTGCGGGAGACGCCGAATTGCCGTGCGCCCTCCAGCACCAGGAAGCCGCGCATGCGCTTGCCGCCGCCGATGGTGGAATAGCGCATGGCATCGAACAGCCGCGCCTCGTCGCCCTCGACCGGAGGGAGCAACTGGTCCAGCGCCGCGTCAATGTCCTGGGCGGCTTCGGTCAATGCTGCCGCGAGTGAGGCGGCGGAAGCCCCGCCGGTGCCCGTATCCATCAGACTCCGTAATCCTATTCCACGTCTCGCAGGCTCAATCCGGCGCCGCCCTCGACCACGGATTGCACCTTCGCCTCGGCTTCCGCCAGTTTCGCCTCGCAATACCGGCGCAGGGCCGTTCCGCGCTCATATTCGGAAATTGCCTGGGCCAGCGTGCTGCGGCCACCTTCCAGCGATTTCACAATGCCTTCGAGCTGGCTCAACGCCTCCTCGAAGGAAAGTTTGGCCACGTCGTCGCCCACATGATCTGCGGGTTTCGATGCTTGGTGAACCGACATCGCCCCCTCCTTTGCCCTTAACCCTTGCCGTCAACCCTTGTTATCAACTTTCTACCTAAGCCAACCCATTCTTGTCAGTTTGGTGTGACACAGCAAAGCCAAGTTTGCCGCCAAACACAACCGGGAGCGCGTTTCAGCTGCGCAATAATGCGCGGACATGGGCCGCTGAGGAGGCCGCCAGGGCCTGAAGGTCATAGCCGCCCTCCAGCAGGCTGACCACCCGGCCCGCGCAAGCCCGGTCCGCCAGGGTGCACAGCTCTGTCGTCAACCATGCGAAATCCGATTCCGTCAGGCGCAACTGGGCGAGGGGGTCGCGTGCGTGGGCATCGAAACCGGCCGAGATGATGACCAGTTCCGGCGCGAAAGCCTCGATGGCGGGCAACAATTCCTCGGCCCAGGCGGCGCGGAATTGCGCGCCGGAAGCGCCGGGCGGCAGCGGCGCATTGTGGATATTGCCCAGCCCGGTTTCCGAGGCCGCGCCGGTGCCGGGATACAGCGGCATCTGGTGGCTGGAGGCAAACAGGATTGTGGCGTCATCCTGCGTGCAATCCTGGCTGCCATTGCCGTGATGCACGTCGAAATCGCAGATGGCGACGCGTGTGAGGCCATGGACGGCCTGGGCGTGCCGCGCCGCGATCACCGCATTGGCAAAAAGGCAAAATCCCATGGGGCGGCGGCGTTCGGCATGGTGGCCGGGCGGGCGGGTGGCGCAGAAGGCGCGGCGCACCAGGCCTTCGCATACCTCATCCACCGCGCGCACCGCCGCACCGGCGGCCAGCAGGGCGGCGCGCGCGCTGCCGGCGCACATGATCGTATCCGCGTCCAGCGCCACATATTCGCCAGCCGGCGGCCGCACGCCGAGAATCGCCGCCACATAATCGGCCGGATGGACGCGGGTGAGCTGTTCTTCCGTGGCTTCCCCGGGCTGATCGCGGACCAGTTCGGCGAATTCCTCGGCATCCAGCGCCTGGAGCACGGCGCGCAGCCGGTCCGGGCATTCGGGGTGGCCTTCGCCCATCTCATGGGCCAGGCAATCCCGGTGGGTCAGCAGCAGCACGCTCATGGCACGGCCCTGCGTTGCAGGAGGAAGCGCAGGGCGCCCGCCTCCTCGGCCCATTCCAGCAGGGCATGGCCGGTCTCCTGGGCATAGGCCTGGAAGTCCTTCACCGCCGCCGGGTCCGTCGCCAGCACGGTGAGGCGGGCGCCGGGGGCCATGGCGCGCAGCGCCTTGTTGGCCTTCAGCACCGGCAGGGGGCAGGTCATGCCGCGCAGGTCGAGTGTGGTCGTGTCTCCCATCCCGCCAATCCAGCACCCCCGGGGGCTTGCCCGCAAGCCCGGCGCGCCGCAGCCTCCGCCCATGCGCATTGGCATTGATCTGGGCGGCACGAAGATCGAGGTGGTGGCGCTGGATGCGGCGGGCCAAATCCTGCTGCGCCGCCGCATGCCCACCCCGCCTGACTACCCGGGCGTCATCGCGGCCATCGCGGAGCTGGTGGCGGGGGCGGAGGCCACACTGGGCCAAAGCGGCACGGTGGGTGTGGGGATTCCCGGCAGCCTCTCCCCCGAGACCGGGCTGGTCCGGGGCGCCAATTCCACCTGGCTGAATGGCGGGCGGCTGGATGCGGATTTGGCCCTGGCGCTGGGCCGGCCGGTGCGGCTGTCCAATGACGCCAATTGCCTGGCGCTTTCCGAGGCGGCGGATGGCGCGGGGGCGGGGGCGGCCAGCGTCTTTGCGGTGATCCTCGGCACCGGGGTGGGGGGCGGCGTGGTGATCGGCGGGCGGCTGCTGGAGGGGTTCAACCGGATTGGCGGGGAATGGGGGCATAACCCGCTGCCCTGGATGCGCGCCGAGGAGTTTCCCGGCCCGGGCTGCTGGTGCGGCCAGCAGGGCTGCATTGAGACCTTCCTCTCCGGCCCCGCTTTGGCCGCGGATGCCGATGGGCCGGGCGCGCGGGACGCCAGCGGCCTTGTCACCCGAAAGGACGCAGCCGCCGCCGCCGCGCTGGCCCGCCATGCCGAGCGCCTGGCGCGCGCCCTGGCGGCCGTGGTGAACCTGCTGGACCCCGAGGTGATCGTGCTGGGGGGCGGCTTGTCCAATATGGCGCATCTTTACGTGGAATTGCCGCGCCTGCTGCCGCGCCATGTGTTCTCGGATGTCGTGCGGACCCGCATCCTGCCGGCCTTGCATGGCGACAGTTCCGGCGTGCTGGGCGCTGCCCGGCTCTGGGATTGAGTTCTCGGTTCCGGCGAAGCAGGGCGCGGGACCCCGGCTTCAAGACCCGGGCAGGGTGTAGAGATCTTTCAGCGAGAGCCGCCGCAGCGCATTGCGAGAGAGCGCGTCAAGCTCACGCCGGTCGGTCAATTGCGGATGAACGCTGGCCCAGGCGGCGGCCAGGCGCCGCCAGAAGACGCCAAGCTCGGTCAGACGGTCGCGGAAAATTCCCTGTGCCAAGGCCAGGCGCCCGGCGGCGGCCAGCGACCCTTCCGCATCAAGCCGGCCGATGGCCATGTCCCGCAGCCCATCCGCCGTCTCACGCGGGGCATGGATGCGCTGTTCGATTCGCCGCAGCGCATGGGCGATCAGGTCGCGGGACCAGGCGGCATCACGGTCCAACGCACGGGTGGTGGCGATGACCATGCGCTCCATGCCGAGATAGTCGGGCTGGGCGGCATGGGCGGCCAAGACCTCCGCATGGGCGTGGGCCAGGCGTTGCAGGCCACGCGCCAGACGGGCCATGTGTTCCAGCCCATAGCCCCCCTGCTGGATGCAGTGGGCGGCCGCCGTCTCGAACATGGCGACGCCGGGCGGTGTGCGGCGGAGCGCATCCAGGAACACGCCGCCCCCATCGCCCGAGCTGCGCTCGAGAACGGCCACCAGGGCGGTGGTGGCGGCGTAGATGTGATGCTCGGCCGGCGGGGGCAGTGGCGCGCCGCGCAGAACGGAGGGCACCTCATCGCCCGGCGTCAGGCTCTCCACCAGACGGAGCGCTGATGGCAGGAGGCGCAGCAGCCGGAAATCCCGGCTGGTGGGCAGGATGTCGAGCGAGGAATGGGCATGTTCGATATCCAGCACCAGGCGAAGCGCTTCATAGCGCCGCACCAGGGTGATTTCGCCCGAGGAGGTGCGCTCGAAGCCAAGCCCCGGCTCGTGCAGCCAGGAGGCGGCGAACTGGAAGGTCGCGGGGGGCCACTCCTCGCCAGGGGCAAGGCCGGGGAACCGGACGGGATCAAAGGTCGCTGGGTCGGGGAGGGACACATCCTCCAATTACAGGCCAAGACATTAATCGTCCGTGACTGAGTTTGGCCTGGGCAGGGCGCGGCCGGTGACCAGACTTCCCGCACCGAACTTCCCGCGCAAGGCCTCGATGGCGCGCCATTTGGCCGCGCGGCGGGGGGCCAGGGGGTCGGCCAGGTCACCCTGATCGGCCTCTGCCGCCGGGCAAAGGGGCGCGGCCCCCAGGCCCAGCAGGCGAAACCTTGTGCCGGTGGCCGCGCGGGCCAGCAGCGGCCTTGCGGCATCGAACAGGGTTTCGGGCAGCAAGGTGGGGCCGGGCAGGCGGGCATGGCGGGTCAGGCTCTCGAAGCCCGCGGTCTTCAGCTTCAGCACCACGCCCCCGGCGGAGAGCCCCTTTTCCGCCAGGCGGGCGGCCAGTTTCTCAGACATGCGCCAGAGCACCGCCTCCAGCGCGGGCAAATCGGCCAGATCCTCCTCGAACGTCGTCTCCGCGCTGACGCTTTTCGTGTCACGCTCCGGGTTGACCGGGCGGTCATCTTCGCCGCGCGCGCGGGCGGCGAGCGCCGGCCCCTCCGCGCCCAGGCGTGCCAGGGCGGTTTTTGTATCCAGCGCCGCCAATTGCCCGAGCCGCGTGAGGCCGGCCGCTTCCAGCCGGCGCACGGCGGCGGGGCCGATGCCGGGCAGCAGCCCCACCCGCTGCGGCGCCAGCCAGGCCGCCGCCTCACCGGCGCCGATCACGGCAAAGCCGCGCGGCTTGTCCCGCCCGGCGGCCAGCTTGGCCATCAGCCGATTGGCGGCCAGGCCGATGGAGATGGTGACCCCAACCTCCCGCTCCACATCGCGGGCCAGACGCGCCAGGGTGACGGCGGGGGGGGATTTGTGCAGCGCCTCTGTGCCTGAGAGGTCCAGCACCGCCTCATCGATCGAGAGCGGCTGCACCAGGGGGGTCAGCGCCTGCATCATGGCGCGGATGCGCGCGCCCTCGGCCGCGTATTTGGCGATGTCGGGCTTGATCACCACCGCATCGGGGCAGGCGGCCAGCGCCTTGAACATGGGCATGGCGCTGCGAATGCCATGGCCGCGCGCGATGTAGCAGCAGGCGGCCACCACGCCGCGCCGGCCGCCGCCCACCAGCACCGGCTTGCTGGCCAGTTCCGGCCGGTCGCGCTTTTCCACGCTGGCATAGAAGGCGTCACAATCCACATGGGCGATGGTGAGCGTGAACAACTCGGCATGGCGCAGCAGCCGGCGTCCGCCACAGGCGCGGCAGGCGGGGCCGGGGCCTGGTTCGATGCTCAGGCAGTCGCGGCACAGTTGCGGGGGCTCCATGCCGACAGCATGCACCCCGCGCGGGCGCGGTTCCAGCGGGCGCCCTTGCCCAAGGCAAGTTGAAGGATCGCGGCCTTGCGAAGCGACTTCCGCCAAGCGAGACGAAAAACGCCGGGGGAAGCCGCTATTCGAGAACGGCCACGGCCTCGATCTCCAGCAGGAAATTCGGCCGGGGCAGGGAATAGACGATGGCGGTGGTCCGCGCCGGGTATTTCCCGTCCGGGAAATGCGCCGCGTAGATGCGGTTCATCTCCTCGAAATCCTCGCGCCGGGTGAGCAGCACATTCACCTTGGCCACGCGGTCCCAGCCGGCGCCCACGCTTTCCAGGATGCCGGTGATGGTGGCCATGGTCTGTTTCATCTGGGCCGGGAAATCCCCGATGGCGAGTTTGCCCTGCTCGTCATAGGCGGGGATGCCCGAGATGAACATGAGATTGCCCACCTTCACCGCCGGCGAAAGCGGGGCGGCGACCTTGAACTGGCCCTCGACGAAGATGTGTTCCAAGGGTGTTGCCATGTGATCCTCCTGACGATGTGCTGGGCGCCGCCCGACGGGTCATTCCACCCGGATGCCGTTGCTGCGGATCACCTGCGCATAGGTCTCGGTGTAGCGGCGGATTTCCGCACCGAATTCGCCCGAGGGCTTGGCCAGCACGGTGAAGCCCAGCTCCTCCAGCCGGCCGCGCACTTCGGGGCGGTTGAGGGCTGCGATCCAGGCGCTCTCCAGCCTTGTGCGGGCGGCGGCGGGCACATCGGCGCGGGTGATCAGGCCGAACCAGCTATCGGACAGCACCAGGGGGAAGCCCAGTTCCGCCATGGTCGGCACATCGGGCAATTCCTTCACCCGCCGCTCGGCCGAGATGGCGATGGGGCGCATCTGACCCGCCTGGGAGGGCTGGATGACGTCCGGCAAATTGGCGAACATGAATTGCAGCCGCGCGCCGATAAGGTCCGTATAGGCCTGCGGCGCGCCATTATACGGCACATGCGTGGCACTGATCCCGGTGAGTTCGCGGAATTGCTCGCCCCCCAGATGGTTGGAGGTGCCGATGCCGTAGGAGCCGAAGGCCAGGTTGGCGCCAGGCCGCTTTCCGGCCGCGATGAAGCCCGCGAAATCCCGCGCGACCGAGGGGTGCACCACCAGCACATGCGGCACCACGGTGGCCATCAGCAGGGGCGCGAAATCGCGCATCGGGTTGTAGGGCATGCTGGGGCGCAGCGTGATATTCGCCGAAAAACTATTGGCGATCATGATCATGGTGTGGCCATCCGCCGGCGCGCGGGCCACTTCCTGGGTGCCGATCACCGTCGCGGCGCCGGGCCGGTGCTCGATCACCACGGGCTGGCCGAGCTCCTGTTGCAGGATTTGCTGCACGGGGCGCACCACCGTGTCCATCGTGCCGCCGGGCGTGAAGGGGATGATGACGCGGATGGGCTGGCTGGGCGCCCAGGCGCCCTGGGCCGCGGCTTGCGGAATTCGGGCAAGGGATGGTGCGGCCAGCAGCGCGAGGCTGGCGTTGCGGCGGGTGATCTTCGGCATGGCTGGCTCCTGCTCCGGGAGGGGCCATGCTCGCTGCTGTGCCGGAGCGGTCAAGGGGCTTGTCCGGTCAATTCCGGATTCGCTGGAAGCCTTGGCCGAAAAAGCGGCAGCCTGGCGTCACTTCGCGGGCAAAACCCGCTCATGCAGCACGCCGCGGCAATCCATTTCATATTCCAGATCCACCACCGGCGGGCGGCAGAATTGCCAGGTGAGGCCGTGCCGCGCCGCGCCGCGCGCCACCAGCTCATCCGCCAGGAAGGGATGGATGTCGTGCACGGTATAGGCCTGCACCGCCGTGGTTTCGGCCCAGGTGAAGCCCAGCGCGGCCATCCGCCGCTCCATCTCCCCCAGCACCCATTGCGCCTTGCGGCGCATGCCGGCCGGCGAGAGATCGCCCAGCGCCACCGTATTGTCGCGGTAGCTGCCCTTGCCCTCGGCCGATTCCCCGCTGCCGGCCACCGCGAAGCTCGGCGGGGCGGCGGCTTCGGGCATGGTGAAGGTGAAGGCATGGAAGCTGGGTGCGGCCGGCTTATGGAGTTCCGGGCAGACATTGCTGCGCGCCACGGGATTTTTGCCGTCGAGGAAAATGCCCCATTCGGTCAGCACCGCGCCGTATTCCCGGTTGAAGGCTTCGAACCCCGCCTCGGTGAAGGGCGCGGGGGAGCGCAATTCGCAGGCGCAGAAGGCCTGCTTGGGCCGGCCTGCCGCTTCCAGCACGGCGGCGATGGCGGCGAAGCCCTGGGCCATGGGCAGGGGTTCGGCGAAGCGGACGCGCTCCAGCCGAAACCCTGGCTCGGCGGCGACGCCGGCCGAATATTGAAAGACGCCCGGGATGAAGCGGAACCCGCCCAAGGGGGCAGCGATGGTGGCGGACATGGTCTCTCCTGCTGGCAGGGCGTGATGCTGAACCGGCCGGTGCGGCGCGGCAAGCGGGCCGTTCAGCGGGATGTTCCGGGGCGCGCGGCGCCTTGGTTCAGCTCTCGGACCCGGGCTGGGGCAAGTCCCGGAAATAGGGGATGACCTCGCCTTGCAGCTTCATGGTCAGCGGCAACCCGTTGCGGCCGACCTGTTTGCCCATGATGACGCGGACCCAGCCTTCGCTCACGCAATACTCATCCACATTGGTGCGCTCCACCCCTTTGAAGATGATGCCCACGCCCCGCTCCAGGGCCTTGGCATCGTGAAAGGGGCTCCTGGGGTCGGCCGCGAGGCGATCAGGGGGGGTATCGGGCTTGGCTGCTTCGGACATGGGCGCTTCCTAGACCCATTCAGGGGAAATTGGCCAGCGCGCGGGCTTCGCATTATGTGTGATGGCACCCACAGCCACGGTGCCGCCATGACCCGTTTCAGCAACACCCCCCTCAACTCCCCGGGCATCCGCAGCCCGCGCGGCCTCGACATCACCTGCCGCCAATGGACGACCGAGGCCGCGATGCGGATGCTGATGAACAATCTGGATGACGAGGTGGCCGAACGCCCGGGCGAACTCGTCGTCTATGGCGGCATTGGCCGCGCGGCGCGGGATTGGGACAGCTATGCGCGCATCGTCGCCAGCCTGAAGACGCTGGAGGGCGACCAGACGCTGTGCGTGCAATCGGGCAAGCCGGTGGGCGTGTTCCGCACCCATGCCGATGCGCCGCGCGTGCTGATCGCCAATTCCAACCTGGTGCCGGCCTGGGCCAATTGGCAGCATTTCAATGAGCTCGATCGCAAGGGCCTCATGATGTACGGCCAGATGACGGCCGGTTCCTGGATTTACATCGGCAGCCAGGGGATCGTGCAGGGCACCTATGAGACCTTCGTGGAGGCCGGGCGCCAGCATTTTGGCGGCTCGCTCGCCGGGCGCTGGATTCTGACCGGGGGCTTGGGTGGCATGGGCGGCGCGCAGCCCTTGGCCGGCGTCTTCGCGGGCGCCTGCGTGCTGGCGGTGGAGTGCCAGCCTTCCAGCATCGAGAAGCGGCTGGAGACGAAATACCTGGATTACCGCGCCGATGACCTGGACGCAGCGCTGGAGATGATCCGCACCGCCTGCGCCGAAAAGCGCGCCATCAGCGTGGGCCTGCTGGGCAATGCCGCCGAAGTTTTCCCCGAGCTGGTGCGGCGCGGCGTGGTGCCCGACATCGTGACCGACCAGACCAGCGCGCATGATCCGGGCAATGGCTATCTGCCCGCCGGCTGGACGCTGGCCGAATGGCAGCAGAAGCGCGAGAGCGACCCCACGGCCGTCTATGCGGCGGCCAAGCGCAGCATGGTGCAGCATGTGCAGGCCATGCTGGATTTCCAGAAGATGGGCGCGGCCGTGCTCGATTACGGCAACAATATCCGCCAGATGGCCAAGGATGAGGGCCTGGCCAATGCCTTCGATTTTCCGGGCTTTGTGCCCGCCTATATCCGCCCCCTCTTCTGCCGGGGCATCGGTCCCTTTCGTTGGGCGGCACTGAGCGGCAATCCGGACGACATCGCGAAGACCGACGCCAAGGTGCGCGAATTGATGCCGCATGACACGCATCTGCACCAATGGCTGGACATGGCGAAGCAGCGCATCGCCTTTCAGGGCCTGCCCGCGCGCATCTGCTGGGTGGGGTTGGGGGACCGGGACCGCATCGGGCTGGCCTTCAACGAGATGGTGGCGCGCGGCGAAATCGGCCCCGTCGTCATCGGGCGGGACCATCTGGATTCAGGCTCCGTCGCCAGCCCGAACCGCGAGACGGAGGCGATGCTCGATGGATCGGACGCGGTGTCCGACTGGCCCTTGCTCAATGCGCTGCTGAACACGGCCAGCGGCGCCACCTGGGTTTCGCTGCATCATGGCGGGGGTGTGGGCATGGGGTATTCGCAGCATGCGGGCATGGTGATCGTGGCGGATGGCACGCCCGATGCGGGCCGGCGCCTGGCCCGCGTGTTGTGGAATGACCCGGCGACGGGCGTGATGCGCCATGCCGATGCTGGCTATGGCATCGCGCAGGATTGCGCACGGGAGAAGGGGTTGGACCTGCCGGCGATCCTGAAATAACGGCGATGCAAATTCTGTTTCTTCACCAGAATTTCCCGGGGCAATACCGGCATTTGGCCCCGGCCATGGCGCAGCGCAGCGGCAACCGCGTCTTCGGCCTGGGCCAGAACGAGACGCCTTCCATCCCCGGCATCACGCAGCTGCGCTACAAGGCGCCCGAGGCCGGCAAGACCACGCCCCACCCCTATCTGCTGCGCACCGAGGGCCATATCCGGCACGGCCAGGCGGCCGCGCGCGCCGCCCTGCAATTGCGCGAAAAAGGCTTCCGGCCGGACCTGATCTGCGCCCATCCCGGCTGGGGGGAGGGGTTGTTCCTGAAGGACGTGTTCCCCGATGCGAAGCTGATCTTCTATTGGGAATTCTACTTCCGGGCGCGGGGCGGCGATATCGGCTTCGAACCGCCAGGCGTGGAGGTCAGCCTGGATGAGGCGGCGCGGACGCGGGTGCAGAACACCATCCAGCTGATCCAGCTCGAAGCCGCCGATTGGGGCGTCTCGCCCACGCGCTGGCAATGGTCCCGCTATCCGGATTCGGCGCGCAGCCGCATTTCGGTGATCCATGAGGGGATTGATACGGCGGTGGCCACGCCCGATGGCCCGGCCGAATTCCGCCTGGCCGATGGCCGGTTGCTGACCCGTGAGGATGAGGTGGCGACCTATGTGGCCCGCAATCTGGAGCCCTATCGCGGCTTTCCGCAATTCATGCGCGCCCTGCCCATCCTGCAACGGCAGCGGCCCAAGGCGCAGGTCGTCGTGGTCGGTGGGGACAGCGTCTCCTACGGCCGCGCGCCCGCTCAGGGTGGCAGCTGGCGGGAGGTGATGCTGCGCGAGATGGAGGGGAAGATTGACCTCTCCCGCGTGCATTTCGTGGGCCGGCTGCCCTATCCGCAACTGCTCAGCCTGTTCCGGCTGACGCAGGCGCATCTGTACCTGACCTACCCCTTCGTCCTCTCCTGGTCGATGCTGGATGCCATGGCCTGTGGCGCGCCCATCCTGGGCTCGGCCACGCCGCCCGTGCTGGAGGTGATCCAGGATGGGGTGAATGGGCGCCTGGTGGATTTCTTCGACCCCGAGGCGATCGGCACGGGCCTGGCCGCCATGCTGGCCGACCCCGCCGCGCAGGCGCCGATCCGGCAGGCCGCGCGGCAGCATGTGCTGGAGCATTACGACCTGGCGCGCATTTGCCTGCCCCGGCAGATCGCGCTGCTGGAGGCGGTGGCGGCGGGCCAGCCCGGCCCGGTCTTGGCGGAATAAGGCAAGCCCCGCCAAGGCTGCGCTATTCGGCGCGGATATTCGCCAGGCGCACCACCTCCTCATAGCGCGCGAGTTCGGCCCGCAGCAGCGCGCCCATCTCCTCGGGCGTCTTGCGCCAGGGCGTCATGCCGACATGTTCCAGCCGCTGGCTGAATTCCGCATCGGCCTGCATGGCGTCCAACTCGGTGGCGAGGCGGCGGATGATCGCGCCTTCGACGCGCGCGGGGGCAAACAGGCCCTGCCAGGCCAGCATTTCGAAGCCCGCGAATTCCGGCAGGCTGGCCAGCGGCGGCAGGCCGGCGAGGGAGCCGAGGGAGGAATTGGCAAAGCCCTTGATCCGCCCCTCCCGCAGCAGCGGCGCGGTGCTGGTGATGGTCAGCACCGCAAGGTCCAGCCGCCCGGCGATCAAATCCGGCGCGATTTGCGCGGCGATGCGATAGGGCACGTGCTCCAGCTTCACGCCCGCGCGGCGGGCGATGATCTCGCCCCATAAATGCAGCGAGGTTCCATTGCCGGAGGTCGCGAAGGTCAGCCCCTCCGGGCGCGCGCGCGCCAGGGCCAGCAGGGCGGGCAGGTCATTCGCCGGAAGATCAGGCCGGCCCACCAGCGTCAGTGGCAGGGAGGCCAGCATCCCGATGGGGGCAAAATCCCGCAGCGGGTCGTAGCGCACGGCATTGGGGGTCACGAAGGGCGAGATGGTAAAGGGGCTTTCCACGCCGACCAGCAGCGTATGCCCATCGGGTGCGGCGCGGGCCACGCGCTCGGTGCCGATGGTGCCGCCCGCGCCGGGCGCATTCTCCACCACGACGCTGTGGCCGAGGCGGCGGGTGAGTTCGGCGGCGGCCAGACGTGCCACCGTATCCACATTGCCGCCCGCCGCGAAGGGCACGACGAGCGTGATGTTCCGTGTAGGCCAGGACTGCGCCAGCGCTGGCGTGGCCAGCGGCGTCAGCAGCAGGGCGCGGCGGGGGATCATGCGATCACTCCTTCGGGGAAGCATTCAGCGGCGAGAGCGTCAAATTCCTGCGCGAAGGCCGCTTCCAGATGGCGGCGCGAGGATTCCGGCAGGAAGGAGCCGCGGATGCCGTTCAGCATGAAGCCGCGCAAATCAGCGAGGCCGAAGCCGAAATCCGCCACCATCATCCGCCAGCAGCGCGTGGGCGTCACCTGGTGCAGGGGCGGGTCATCGGTGTTGGGGTGGATGAGCAGGCCAGCCGCGGGCATGCGGGCCAGGGGGTGGTCCTTGGGCCAGTTTTCCAGCGTGCGGAGATAGTAGGAATTGGTCGGCACCACGGTGAAGAGGATGCCGCGCTCGGCGCAACGGGCGGTGAGTGCCGGGTCCTCCAGGATGGTGTAGCCATGGTCAATCCGGTCCACCTCCAGCAGGTCCATCGCGGTGGCGATGTTGCGCGGGTGGCAGCCGAATTCGCCGGCATGGGCGGTCAGCTTGAAGCCGGCCTGCTTCGCCATGCGCCAGGCCCGCCAGAACATTTCCGGCGGGCGGTCCGTCTCGCGGTAGTCAATGCCCATCCCGATGATGGGATCACGCCGATGCGCCACCATCCATTCGGCCAGTTCGGTGGCGGCTTCGGGCGGGGCTTCGCGGTCAATCGAGGGGATCAGCAGGGCCGAGACGCCGAAATCGGCCGCCGCATCGGCGAAGCCGGCCAGGATGGCATCCGCCCCCTTGGCATAGCTGAACAAATGCGCGGTGCCGGTCGGGTTCCAGAAGATTTCCGAATGCCGCACGCCATGCGCGGCCTGGTCCTGCAGATGCTCATAGGTGATGCGGTGCAAATCCTGCGGGTCCCGCAGGATGCGCTGTTCCAGGGCGCGCAGGATGTGCAGCACGCCCTTGGGCTTGGCATCGCGGGCGTAGAGCGCCTCCGCCTCCGGCACGGGCATGCCGCAGCGGGCGGCCATTTCGGCGAAGGTGGTTTGCCGCACCGCGCCCAGCAGATGGACATGCACATCCACCTTGGGCAAGGCGAGGCAGAAGGTTTCGAGCATTTCGGTCATGGGCGCATCTTTGCACAACCCGGGGGTGATGACAGGCCAGCCGCCCCATGCGACGAAACGGCCATGCAAAAGCCCGCCAATCCCCGCTTCTCCTCCGGCCCTTGCGCCAAGCGCCCCGGATTTTCGCTGGATGCGCTGGAGGGCGCGCTGCTCGGCCGCAGCCATCGCGCGGCCGCGCCCAAGGCGCGCCTGGCCGAGGTGATCAGCCGCTCCCACGCCATGCTGGGCATGCCGGCGGATTACCGGCTGGGGATCGTGCCGGCCTCGGATACCGGCGCGGTGGAAATGGCGCTGTGGAGCCTGCTGGGGCCGCGCGGCGTGGATGTTCTGGCCTGGGAGAGTTTTTCCGCCGAATGGGCGCATGACATTCAGGCGGAACTGAAGCTGCCGGATGTGCGGCTGCTGCGGGCCGATTACGGGCGCCTGCCGGATCTCTCGGCGGTGGACCCGGCGCGGGATTGCGTCTTCGTCTGGAACGGCACCACCAGCGGCGTGCGCCTGACCGATGGCGACTGGATCAACGATGCGCGCGAAGGGCTGACGATCTGCGACGCGACCTCGGCCGCTTTCGCGATGGATTTGCCGTGGAGCAAGCTCGATGTCGTCACCTGGTCCTGGCAGAAGGTGCTGGGCGGCGAGGCGGCGCATGGCATGCTGGCCCTCTCACCCCGCGCGGTGGCGCGGCTGGAATCGCACCGGCCGGCCTGGCCGCTGCCCAAGGTGTTTCGCCTGACCAAGGGCGGCACACTCATCGAGGGCATTTTCAAGGGCGATACGATCAATACCCCCTCCATGCTCTGCGTCGAGGATGCGCTGGATGGGCTGCGCTGGGCCGATAGCATCGGCGGCTTGCGCGGCTTGATCGCGCGGACCGAGGGCAATCTGGCCCGGGTTGCCGGCTGGGTTGCCGAGAGCAACTGGGCGCGCTTCCTGGCCGAGGAACCGGCCACGCGCTCCTGCACCAGCGTGTGTCTGCGCATTGTGGCGCCCTGGTTCACGGCGCTGGACGCAGCCGCGCAGGCCAAGGCGGCCGCGCGGCTTTCGGCGATCCTGGAGAGCGAGGGCGTGGCGCTGGATGCGGCCAGCTATCGGGATGCGCCGCCCGGCCTGCGCCTCTGGTGCGGGGCGACGGTGGAGGAGGCGAATGTGGCGGCCCTGCTGCCCTGGCTGGATCAGGCCTTCGCCCGCGTCACGGCCGAATTCGCCGGCTGAGCTTGGGCCTGCTGCAATGGGCCCCGCCGTGCAGGGCGCGTGGCCCAGGGCGAGGCCTCTTCCCGCGCGGCGGCATCCAGCAGCGCATCGGCCATGGCGCGGATGCTGGCATGGCGCCATGTGGTCCAGTGCTCGTTGATGTTGCGCAGCAGGCGGTGCCAGCGCCGCGTCACCGGCGCGGCTGACGTCATGTAGGACAGGCTGTTCTGCCGCTCGGCCATCTGGGTGATCAGGCTTTGCGCATGCGCGGCGTCGGCGCCCGTTGGCGGCGCATCTTCGGCGCGGCGAAGGCGGAAGATGATGGATGTGCTGCCGGTGTTTTCGCCCGCGCGTGGCACGAAGCCCGCCTGCCAGGCCAGCGCCACCAGCGTCTGTGGCGTGAAGTTCCAGATATGGGCCTGGTGGAAGCTGTTGCTGATCTGCTTGCGCAGCCCGGCCAAATTGGGAACTTCGATGAACAACAGGCCATCCGGCTCCAGCGCTGCATGCAGCCGGCGCAATGCTGCCCAGGGGTCGGTCAGATGCTCCAGGACGTGGTTCAGCGTCACCAGATGCAGCTTTTCCCGCGGAAATTCCGGGGAATCCCAGCCGCCCTCCCGGATGTTGACGCCATATTCGCGGCGGGCGAAATCCGCATAGCCCCAATTCGGCTCCAGCCCGCTTGCGACGAAGCCGGCCTCGGCCATGGCAAAGGTGAATTCGCCCGAGGAGGCACCGATATCCAGCACGCGCGCCCGTTCCGGCAGCAGGGGGGCAAGGCGGCGCGCCCGCGCCTTGGCGCCGCGCAGCGCCCGCAGCGCATGCTTGCGCCTGGGCACGAAGTCGCCCTTGTATTCGAGGCGGTAGCGCGACGCATAGAAGGCGGCGACCGCGGCCTCATCGGGCAGTTCCGCATGGCTTACCAGGCCACAGCCCCGGCAGATCACCGTGGCCAGCGCCGCGCCGCCGCGGCCGCGATCCCCCACCAGCTG
>CANHTE010000002.1 GCA_947462945.1 Acetobacteraceae bacterium | reverse complement strand
GGACGCCGCAACTTCCTCACCGCCACGGGCTCCCTGGGCCTCGCCGCCGCCGCGCCCATGACGGGCGCGCGGGCCCAGGCCGCCAATACCATCCGCATCGGCGTCTTGACCGACATGTCCGGCCCCTTCCGCGACATTTCGGGCCCGACCAGCGTGGTGGCGGCGCGCACCGCGGTGCAGGATTTCGGCAATCGCGGCTTCAACGTGGAAGTGCTGGTGGCCGACCACCAGAACCGCCCGGATGTCGGCGTTTCACTGGTGCGGCAGTGGATTGACCGGGACGGCGTGGATGTCGTGCTGGACGTGCCGAGTTCCGGCGTGGCGCTGGCCGTGAACAGCGTGATGCGCGAGCGCAACAAGGTCTATCTGAACAGCACCGCGGCCACGGTGGAACTCACCGGGGGTCAGTGCTCGCCCAATACGATCCACTGGACCTATGACACCTACATGCTGGCCCGCAGCACGGGCGGCGCCCTGGTGCGCGCCGGCGGGCAAAGCTGGTTCTTCATCACGGCCGACTACGCCTTCGGGCACAGCCTGGAAGGCCAGACCATGGAATTCGTGCGCGGCGCCGGTGGCCGCGTGGTGGGCAATGTCCGCCATCCTTTTCCGGGCACCACGGACTACTCCTCCTTCCTGCTGCAGGCGCAGGCCAGCCGCGCGCAGATCGTCGGCATCGCCAATGCCGGCGTGGACGCGATCAACGCCATCAAGCAGGCCGGCGAATTCGGGCTGATGCGGCGCGGGCAGCGCGTGGCGGGGCTGCTGGTCTTTGCCAATGACGTGCACAGCATGGGCTTGCAGGTCGCCGGCGGTTCCGTGCTGACCGAGACCTTCTATTGGGACCTGAATGACCGGACCCGTGCCGTCAGCCAGCGCATCGTCGCCAATGGCACGCCGGGCGGCAACCGGCCCTCGATGGGGCATGCCGGCTGCTACAGCGCAGTGCTGCATTACCTCAAGACCGTGGCCGATATGGGCGTGACGGCCGCCAAGGCGAGCGGAACCGACGTGATCGCCCGCATGAAGGCCATGCCGACGGATGATGACGCCTTTGGAGCCGGCACCATCCGCGCCGATGGCCGCAAGCTGCATCCGGCCTATCTGTTCCAGGTCAAGACGCCGACGGAAAGCCGGGGCGCCTGGGACTATTATACGATGCTGCAGACCACCCCCGCCGAAGAGGCCTTCCGGCCCGTCGCCGCCGGGAATTGCGCATTGACCCGCACCTGATTTTCCACCGGGCCCCAACGTCCAGGGGCTCTGATCTTCACGGGCGATGAGCGGGCACGAGACCCGCCATCGCCTTCACCCAGGGAGCAGATTTCCATGACCGACCTCAATCGCCGCGGCCTCATCGGTGGTGCCGCCGCAACCGCCGCCTTCGGTGCCCTGCCCAGCCGGCAGGCCCGCGCCCAGGCCGCCAATACCATTCGCATCGGCGTGCTGAATGACCAGTCCGGCCCTTACCGCGACATCTCCGGCCCCTATGGCGTGCAATGCGCCATGCAGGCCGTGGCCGAATTCGGCAATCGCGGCTTCAACGTGGAAGTCGTCAACGCCGACCACCAGAACCGCCCCGATGTCGGCATCAATATTGCCCGCCAATGGTATGACCAGGGCGTGGATGTGGTGATTGACGTCCCCACCTCCTCGGTCGGCCTCGCGGTTGCGAATGTCGCGCGCGAGAAGAACAAGGCCTATATCAACACGGGCTCCGCCACCTCGGATTTGACGGGCGCGCAGTGCAGCCCGAACACCATCCATTGGATGTACGACACCTACATGCTGGCCAAGTCCACCGGCGCCGCCATGGTGCGCGCGGGCGGTGACAGCTGGTACTTCATCACCGCCGACTACGCCTTCGGCCATGCGCTGGAGCGCGATACGGGCAATTTCGTGCGCAGCGCCGGCGGCCGCGTGGTAGGGTCGGTCCGCTATCCGTTTCCGGCGACGACCGACTTCTCCTCCTTCCTGGTGCAGGCGCAGGCCAGCCGCGCGAAGGTGATCGGCTTCGCCAATGCGGGCGCCGATACCATCAACTCCATCAAGCAGGCCGCCGAATTCGGCGTGACGCGGCGCGGCACCAAGCTGGCCGCGCTGCTGATGTTCCTGCCCGATGTGCACTCCATCGGCCTGGAAACCGCCCAGGGCCTGGTGCTGACCGAGAGCTTCTACTGGGATCTCAATGACCGCACCCGCGCCTTCACCGATCGCATGCGCCCCCGCATGCGGGACGTGGTGCCGAACATGGCCTCGGCCGCGAATTACTCCTGCACGCTGCACTACCTGAAGGCGATTGCCGATATGGGCGTGGCCGCTTCCAAGGCTTCGGGCGTGGAAGTGATCAACCGCATGAAGGCGATGCCCTGCGATGATGACGCCTTTGGTGCGGGCACCATCCGCGCCGATGGCCGCAAGCTCTGCCCCTCCTATCTGTTCGAGGTGAAGGCCCCGCGTGAGAGCCGTGGCCGTTGGGACTACTACAAGCTCGTTGGCACCACGCCGGCCGAGGAGGCTTTCCGCCCTCTCGCCGAAGGCAATTGCGCTTTCCTCCGCACCTGAGGACGGCGCCCTCTCCCCACTCGCGGCCGGCCATGGTCCATCCCTTCGGGCCGGCCGCACATGCATCCAGGAAACGGACTTCGCATGGAAGAGATTTTCGGCATCCCCACGCCGCTGTTGTTCGGGCAGTTGCTGTTGGGCCTCATCAACGGGGCCTTCTACGCGCTTCTGTCACTCGGGCTGGCCGTGATTTTTGGCATGCTCAACGTGATCAACTTCACCCATGGCGCGCAGTTCATGATGGGCGCCTTCGTGGCCTGGATGCTGCTGAACTATCTGGGCATCGGCTATTGGTGGGCGCTGATCCTGGCGCCGCTGATCGTGGGGCTGACCGGCGTGATCCTGGAGCGAACCATGATCGCCCGATTATACAAGCTCGATCACCTGTATGGATTGCTGCTCACCTTCGGCGTCGGCCTGATCATCGAGGGGCTGTTCCGCAATGAATTCGGCTCCTCCGGCATGCCTTACCGGATTCCTCCGGAATTGCAGGGCGCCTGGGATCTGGGCTTCATGTTCATGCCGATCTATCGCGGCTGGGTGGTGGTGGTTGCCATCGTGATGTGCCTGGCCACCTGGCTGGTCATCGAAAAGACCAAGATCGGCTCCTACCTGCGCGCGGCGACGGAAAATCCGGCGCTGGTTCAGGCCTTCGGCATCAATGTGCCGCGGATGATGACGCTGACCTATGGCGCGGGCGTGGCGCTGGCCGCCTTTGCCGGCGTGCTGGCCGCGCCGATCTATTCGGTGAACCCGCAAATGGGCGCCAACCTCATCATCATCGTCTTTGCCGTGGTCGTCATCGGCGGCATGGGCTCGATCCTGGGCTCGGTCATCACCGGTTTCGGGCTGGGCGTGGTCGAGGGTCTCACCAAGGTATTTTATCCGGAGGCGTCATCCACCGTGATCTTCGTCGTCATGGCGATCGTGTTGCTGGCGCGCCCCGCCGGCCTGTTCGGGAGGAGCTGAGACATGGCTGCTCCCGGCGGTTTCAGCGGCACGGATTTCAAGCAGGAGGAAGGCGTCTTCCTCGGCTTCACCAAGGCCCAGCTCCTGGCTTTCATCGCGATGGTGGCGTTCATCGTGATCAGCCCCTTCTTTCTTTATCCCGTCTTTCTGATGAAGCTTCTGTGCTTCGCGCTGTTCGCCTGTGCCTTCAACCTGTTGATCGGCTATGTCGGCCTGCTCAGCTTCGGGCATGCCGCGTATTTCGGCATGGGCGGCTATCTGGCCGGCCATGCGGCGAAGGTCTGGGGGTTTTCGCCCGAGCTTTCCATCCTGATTGGCGGCGCGGTCGGAGCGGCGCTGGGGCTGGTGATCGGTTGGATCGCAATCCGCCGGCAGGGCATCTACTTTGCCATGATCACGCTGGCCTTCGCGCAGATGGTCTATTTCTTCTGCGTGCAAGCGCCCTTCACCGGGGGTGAGGATGGCATCCAGTCCATCCCGCGCGGCGCGCTTTTCGGCATTTTTGATCTGCGCTCCGACATGGCGATGTATTGGATGACGGCGGGAATCTTCCTGATCGGCTTCCTGCTGGTCCATCGCATCGTCCATTCCCCCTTCGGCATGGTGCTGAAATCCATCCGCGAGAATGAGCCGCGTGCCACCTCGCTGGGCTACCGGACGGATGACTACAAGCTGGTGGCTTTCATCCTCTCGGCCGGCCTGGCGGGCGTGGCTGGCGGGTTGAAATCCATCGTCTTTGGCATCGCCACCCTGACGGATGTTTTCTGGACCATGTCCGGTGAGGTGGTGCTGATGTCCCTGGTGGGGGGGCTGGGCACGATCTTCGGGCCCGTGGTGGGTGCTGCCGTGATCATCACGATGCAGAACTACCTCGCCGAGTTCGGCGCCTGGGTCACGGTGATCCAGGGCGTGATCTTCGTGCTCTGCGTGCTCGCCTTCCGGCGGGGCGTGGTGGGCGAGATCGGCAATTGGCTGCGCGTGCGGCTCTGACCTGGCTTTGACCCGGCCCCGCATGGCTTTAGGGCCGGGTCAAAGCCCTCACGGCTGATGGCGGGTTCAGGCCCCGGATGACGCGCTGTCCCTGGCGGGCGCGACATCCGGGGCTTTTTGCATCTCTGTCGCATAGAAAATCTCAAGAATGATATTGTTCCATTTGTTATAAGGCTCCGATGGCATTAATTTCGCAATTATTATATCACAATCGTCTATGAATTCAAAAAATTGCTTTCTTCTGATCCTCTCGCGGGCAGGGGTCCAGCGCACGCCAGAGATGAAAGATGCCCCAGGTGACGGCCAAGCTCCGCCATATCATCGCCAGCCAGCAACAGGCGGCGGCGCCCTGCCTCGCACCGCCTGACCCTCAGTCAATTCTGGAATCCAGCATGTCCAAACACCGCACCCCCGGCGGCGCGAGCTCCGTTGGCCTTCACCTTACCGAGGCCCTGCTTCGCGCTGGCTTTGACGTATGGCGGATCGGGAAGCGCTCGGCCAACACGGCGGCTGCGCTCGATCCTGGCGTGACGGGCGTGCCTGCTGCGGGGGCAGACGAAGCCGTGCGGCAACAGGCGCTGCACCAGGCTGCCGATATCTTGCAGGGGGCCAGCAACAAGCCGGAACCTGGCCCCCGCAGGATGGACGCGCAGCGCAGCGGGTCCGTCAGGGGGCAAGCCTGCCCCTCCGGGACGCAGCGCGCGATGCCTGGTCCTGAACGCGGCTGAGGCGCCTTGATCCGGCGCCGCCAGCGAAGGCTGCTGCTTTCAGGCGGGGGGCGAGCATCGCGCTCAGCGGCCCGCGCGGGACATCACCATGCAGTCAAGCATCCGGCCCTGGACGACGGGCAGGATTGGGCTTCTCGGGCCAGTGTCACGGACCAAGCGGTCGTGCCAGCGGGGCACTGAATTCCGGCCCAATTGTCGTGCTCTTGTTTGCGCTCGCCGGACGCATCGGCGCAGCTGGATCGCCGCTTTCCCAGGCAGCCCCGCGCCGCCGCCGCCGCCGCCTGATCCGCCACCCCTTGCATGGTGCCGGGCTTGGCCGCATGTCAGATCGATGACTTGGTCCCTCCTCGCGCGGGAGCCGCTGAGCGGCGCTCTGGGCGTGATTGTCGCCACGCGATTCTTCGCGGTGGGCGCCCTGTGCCCACGCGCCGAGGCGGGCATCGGAGCGCTGGCCACCCAGGCCCTGATCAACCCAACTTATGCCACGCAAGGCCTGGGCCTGCTGCGTGACGGCATGGCCCCGGCGGAGGCTTTGGCGGCGGTGCTGGCCGCCGATGCCGGGCGAGAGGCGCGGCAATGCCATATCCTCAGCGCCGATGGCCGCATCGCCCAGCACACCGGGAGTGACTGCGTGCCCTGGTGCGGCGCGGTCAGCGCGGCAAATGTCTCGGTCGCCGGCAATATGCTGGCCGGTCCCCGCGTGGTCGAGGACACGCTGGCCGCCTTCCTCGCCGCCGAGCACCTCCCGCTCGACCTGCGGATGATCCAGGCCATGGAGGCTGGTGAAGCCGCGGGCGGCGATGCGCGCGGCAAGCAATCGGCGGCGCTCGTCGTCACAAGTGGCGACCCCTATCCCGATCTGGATTTGCGCGTGGATGACCATGCGGACCCGCTGGCTGAATTGCGCCGATTGCATGCCGTGGCGCAGGAGCGTTTCGTGCATTTCCGCCGCTTCCTGCCAGGGGCGGATCATCCCGGCGTCTTCGACCGGGAGGTGATCGCCACGGCGCTCAGGGCGGCCCCCAAGGCGACAGGTCTGGCATGAACGCGCTTGATGTCGAAGGGCTCTGCATTGATTTCCACACCGAGCGCGGCACGCTGCGCGCGGTGGACCGCCTGTCCTTCTCGGTCGCGCCGGGCCGGACGCTCGCCATCGTGGGCGAAAGTGGCTGCGGCAAATCGGCCACGGCCCTGGCCATTTTGGGCCTGCTGGCCGAGAATGCCGAAACCTCGGGCCGCATCAGCCTGGCCGGGCAGGCGCTGACGCCGCAGGCCCAGCGCGCGGCGCGCGGGCGTGAATTGGCGATGATCTTCCAGGAGCCGATGACCAGCCTGAACCCCGCCTTTACCGCGGGCGAGCAGGTGGCCGAAGCGCTGCGCCTGCATGAAGGGCTGAACCCGCGCGATGCCATGCAACGGGCGATTGCCATGCTGGAACGCGTGCGCATCCCCGAAGCCGCGCGCCGGGCCAAGCAATACCCGCATCAGCTTTCGGGCGGCATGCGGCAACGCGTGATGATTGCCATCGCGCTGGCCTGCAAACCCAAGCTGCTGATCGCGGATGAGCCGACCACCGCACTCGACGTGACAGTGCAGGCGCAAATCCTGGCATTGCTGGATGAACTGAAGCGCGAGACCGGCACCGCCGTGGTGCTCATCACCCATGACCTTGGCGTGGTGCGGGACCATGCGGATGAGGTGGTGGTGATGTATGCCGGCCGCGTCGCGGAGCGCGCGCCCACGGCGCAGCTCTTCAACCAGCCCGAGCACCCTTACACCATCGGCCTGCTGGGTGCGGCACCGCGCCTGGATTCCCGCCGCGCGCGGCTCGCTTCCATCGAGGGCACCGTGCCTGATCTGCGCAATCCGCCACCCGGCTGCCGCTTCGCGCCACGCTGCCCCTTTGCCCTCGCCGCCTGCGAGGCCCTGCCCGCCCTGGCCGAACTGGCACCTGGCCATTGGGTCGCTTGCCATCGGGCGCCGCTGGATGCGGTGATCGCGGCATGACGCCCTTGTTGCACGCGCAAGGCCTGGTGAAGCACTTCCCCTTCCGCGACAGTCTGGGCCGCGCGCGCGGCGCGGTGCGCGCGGTGGATGGGGTTTCGCTCTCGGTGCCGCAGGGCCGCGTCCTGGCCATCGTGGGCGAAAGCGGCTGCGGCAAATCCACCCTGGGGCGCCTGCTGCTGCGGCTGATCGAGCCCGATGCCGGCCAGCTGCGCTTCAATGGCGAGGATGTTCTGGCCCTCCCGCCCGCCGCCTTGCGGGCCAGACGGCGCGAGATGCAGCTGATCTTCCAGGACCCCTTCGCCAGCCTCGACCCGCGCATGACAGTGGAGGCCGCCATCACCGAGCCCCTGATCCTGCACAAGCTGCATCGCGGCCGGGAGCGCACGCGCGTGGCGGAATTGCTGGAGCGCGTGGGCCTGCGCCCCGAGCTCGCGCGCCGCTGGCCGCATGAATTCAGCGGGGGCCAGCGCCAGCGCATCGCCATCGCCCGCGCGCTCGCTTCCGAGCCCAGGCTGATCATCGGCGATGAGCCGGTTTCGGCACTCGATGTCTCGGTGCAGGCGCAGGTGGTGAATCTGCTGGG
Source organism: Acetobacteraceae bacterium (assembly GCA_947462945.1). Taxonomy (GTDB): domain Bacteria; phylum Pseudomonadota; class Alphaproteobacteria; order Acetobacterales; family Acetobacteraceae; genus Roseococcus. The sequence continues at coordinate 8,607 of CANHTE010000002.1, read as the reverse complement.
GGATCTGATCCGTGACCTTGGCCTCACCTTCGTGCTGATCAGCCATGATCTCGGCGTCGTGCGGCAAATCGCCGATGAGGTGGCGGTGATGTATCTCGGCCAGATCGTCGAACAGGCGCCGGCCGAGGCCCTGTTCCACCATCCCCGCCACCCTTACACCCGCGCCTTGCTGGCCGCCGTGCCCGGGCAGGGCGGCACGCTGAAGCTGCTGGAGGGGGACGTCCCCTCACCCGTTTCGCCGCCCCCGGGCTGCCGCTTCCACACGCGCTGCCCCTTCGCCGAGGCGCGCTGCCACAGCGAGGTTCCGCTGCTGTCCGGCCAAACCCATCTGGCCGCCTGCCATCTGCAGGAGAGCCTGCCCAGCCCCACCCCCATCCGCGAGGGCGCCGCCGATGCGCGCCTCGCCCGCCTGCAAGCCTATTTCACGGAGCACACCACATGATCCGCCGCATCCTCTTGACCGCCTGCGCTGCCATCGGCCTTTCCGCCGGCATCGCCCAAGCCCAGCCCAATACGCAAAACCTGCGGATCGGCCTGCGCGAGGACCCCGATATCCTGGACCCCACGCTGGCGCGCACCTTCGTGGGCCGCATCGTCTTCGCGAGCCTGTGCGACAAGCTGTTCGACATCAATGAGCGGCTGGAAATCGTGCCCCAGCTGGCCACCAGCTACAGCTGGGAAGACCCCCGCACCCTGCTGATCACCCTGCGCGAGGGGGTGCGCTTCCATGATGGCGATGTGATGGACGCGGAGGCGGTGCGCTACAGCCTGAACCGGCATCTGACCATGCAGGGCAGCTTTCGCCGCAGCGAGATCAACACCATGGAATCCATGGAGGTGGTCAGCCCGCTGCAGCTGCGCATCCGGCTGAGCGCGCCCTCCGCCCCCTTCCTCTCGCAGCTGACCGACCGTGCCGGCATGGTGGTCAGCCCCCGCGCGGCGGAGGCGGCCGGCCGCAATTTCGGCAATCGTCCGGTTTGCGCAGGCCCCTTCCGCTTCGTCGAGCGCGTGGCGCAGGACCGCATCGTGGTGGAACGCTTCCCGGAATACTGGAATGCGGGCGCCATCCATGTGAACCGCATCACCTATCTGCCGATCCCGGACAGCACCGTGCGCCTGGCCAATCTGCAATCCGGCGCCCTGGAAATGGTGCAGACCATTGACCCCGATGACGTGCCCGCCGTGCGCCGCAACAACCGCCTGCGCATCTCGATCAGTGATGAGCTGGGCTATCAGGGCATCACCATCAACACCGGCAACGGCGCCCGCGCACAGACGCCGATGGGCCAGAACCCCCGCGTGCGTGAGGCCTTCGAGCTGGCGATTGACCGCGATGCGGTGAACCGCGTGGTCTATGAGGGCATGTTCGCCCCCACCGCGCAGCCCGTGCCGCCGGCCAACCCCATGCATATCCGCGATTTCCGCCCCGAGGCGCGCAACGTCGAACGCGCCCGCGCGCTTCTGCGCGAAGCAGGCGTCACCACGCCGCTGCGCGTGGAAATGACCGTGCCGAACAACCCCGATCTCCGCCAAGTGGGTGAAGTGATCCAGGCCATGGTGCGGGAGGCAGGCTTCGAGCTGCGGCTGAACGCCACGGAATTCGCAACCTCCCTCCAGGCCGCCACGCGGGGCGAGTTTGAGCTGTATCTGGTGGCCTGGTCCGGCCGCGTGGATATGGACGGCAATTTCTGGGCCTTCACCCATTCGCGCGGCGCGCAGAATGATGGGCGCTATGCCAATCCCGAAGTGGACCGCCTGCTGGATGCGGCCCGCATCGAGCCCAATGCCGATGCCCGTCGCGCGCTTTACGCCCAGGCCTATCAGATCGCCTTCCGGCAGGATCGCCACCGGATTTACCTGTGGCATCGCAAGAACATCGTGGCGCATACCGCGCGGCTCTCAGGCTTCGTGAATGTGGCTGATGGGTTGATCCGCCCGCAGGGCATCCGGCTGCAATAACGGTGGGCAGCGCCATCCCCTTGCCGGCCGCCCCAAGCCGACAGCCACGATCGGACCGATAGCATGTGGCTCTGGCTCCTCCGTCGTCTCGGGCAGGTCATCCCGACGCTGCTCATCCTCTCCGTGCTGGTCTTTGGCCTGCAGCAGCTGATGCCGGGGGACCCCGCGCTGATCCTGGCGGGGGAGGAGCGGGGCGATGCCCAGGTGCTCGCGCAAATCCGCGCCGAGCTCATGCTGGACCGGCCGCTGGCCGAGCAATATCTGCATTGGCTCTGGCGCGTGCTGCATGGGGATTTCGGCTTCTCCTGGCGCATCCGCATGCCGGTGGGCGAACTCATCCTCACCAAGCTGCCGGTGACCTTCCAACTGGCGGCGATGAGCTTCATCATCGGCGTGGTGATCGGCGTGCCCTGTGGCGTGTTGAGCGCCGTCTGGCGGGACCGGCCAGCCGATTGGGCCATCAATGGCGTGGCACTCTTCGGCATTTCCATGCCGAATTTCTGGCTCGGCATCATGATGATCCTGCTGTTTTCCGTGCAACTCGGCTGGTTGCCGCCCAGTGGCTATGTGCCGCTCTGGGAAGACCCGCTGATGAGCCTGGAGACGACCATCATGCCGGCCTTCGTGCTGGGGACGGGCGTGGCTTCCGTGCTGATGCGCCACACGCGCGCCGCGATGCTGGGCGCGCTCAGTCAGGATTATGTGCGCACGGCGCGGGCCAAGGGGCTGTCCGAAACACTCGTCGTCGGCAAGCATGCGCTGCGCAATGCGCTGATCCCGGTGGTCACACTGGGCACCATCGAATTTGGCCGCCTGCTGGCGGGCGCCGTGCTGACCGAGCAGATTTTTTCCATACCCGGCTTCGGCAAGCTCGTCGTGGATGCCGTGTTTAACCGCGACTACCCCGTGGTGCAGGGCGTGGTGATGGCGACGGCCCTGATCTTCGTCACGCTCAGCCTGATCGCGGACATGCTCTACATGGCCATCAACCCCAGGCTGCGCACGGCATGAGCGTCGCCGCCATTGAATCCGGCGAGAGCCCGGGCCGCCGCGCGCTGCGCCGCTTCGCGCAGCACAAGCTCGCCATGTTCGGCCTCGTCATCGTCGTGATCTTCGTGGCGGCGGCGGCACTCGCCCCCTGGATCGCGCCCTTTGATCCGCTGGAGACCAGCTGGTCCCGCCTGCGGCAGCCGCCCTCCTGGGCGCATCCCTTCGGCACCGATGAAAACGGGCGCGACGTGCTCAGCCGTGTCCTGCATGGCGCGCGGGCCAGCATGATGGCGGGCGTCATCGCCGTGGGCGGTGCCGTGGTGATCGGCGTGCCCATCGGGTTGCTGGCGGGCTTGGGCGGGAAATGGATGGACATGGTCATCAGCCGTGTGGCGGATGCGATGCTGTCCATCCCCTTCCTCATCCTCGCCATCGCGCTGGCCGCCTTCCTCGGCCCGGCTCTGGAGAATGCGATGCTGGCCATCGCCATCTCCGCCTCGCCCATCTTCGTGCGCCTGGCGCGCGGCATGGCGCTGGATGCGCGCAATACGGATTGGGTGGAGGCAGCGCGCGCCATGGGCAATCCACCCTGGCGCATCGGCCTGGTGCATGTGCTGCCTAATATCCTGCCGCCCTTGCTGGTGCAGGCCACGCTGGCCATTGCCGAGGCGATCATCGCCGAGGCCTCGCTCAGCTTCCTGGGCCTCGGCCAGCAGCCGCCCAATCCCTCCTGGGGGTCCATGCTGAATTCGGCGCAGCGCTTCATCGAAAGCGCGCCCTGGCTTGCCATCTTCCCCGGGCTCGCGATTTTCCTGGTGGTGCTGGCCTTCAACCTGGTGGGCGACGGGCTGCGCGATGCCCTCGATCCTCGGAGCCAGAAGCGTTAGGCTTTTCCCAAATCCCAGGGAGAAACCTCATGCCAAGCCGCCGCAACACCCTCACCGCCGGCCTTGCCGCCGCCGCCAGCCTTCCCGGCGGCGTGACGCTGGCCCAAACGCCAGCCACGACTGCGCCGGCCACGCCTGGGCCGGCCACGCCTGGGCCGGCATCCACCGCCGTGCCGCCGCTACCCTACCGCCCACACGCGATCCGCACGCCGGATGGGCTGACGCTGGCCGCCTATGAATATGGCAACCCGCAGGGCCCCGCGATCCTGTTCCTGCATGGCTATGCCCAGGCAGCGCTCAGCTGGGAACGCCAGACGCGCGATCCTGCGCTGGCGCGGGATTTCCGCATGGTGGCGCTCGATCTCCGCGGCCATGGCATGAGCGACAAGCCTGTCGGCCATGAGCATTACCGCAACGCCAAGCTCTGGGCCGATGATGTGAAGGCCGTGATCGAGCAATTGCAGTTGGCGCGCCCCACGCTGGTCGGCTGGTCCTATGCCGGGCGGCTGATGGGCGATTATGTCGCCGAATACGGCACAAGCGCGATCGGGGCGATGAACTGGGTCGCGGCCACATCCTCGACGGCGGAGACCTCACGCTATGGCCGCGCCCTGCGGCATCTGGGCGGCATGGCGAATGCGGACCCCGCCTTGTCCATTGCCGCCACCATCGCCTTCCTGCGGGACTGCTTCGAGGTGCAGCCCAGCGCGAATGATTTCGAGGTGATGCTGGCCTTCAACATGATGGTGCCGCGCCATGTGCGCGTGGGCCTGGGCGGCCGGCCCATCACCTTCGAGCAGCGCCTGCGCAGCGTGGACGTGCCGGTGCTGGTCACGCATGGCGTGCTGGACAAGGTCTCGGACATCACGATGGGCCGGCACACGGCGGCGCTGATTCCGGGCGCCCGCCTCAGCGAATACCCGTTCATCGGCCATGCGCCGTTTTGGGAGGACGCGCCCCGCTTCAACCGGGAATTGGCTGAATTGGTGCGCTCGGCCCGGCGCTGAGCGTCTGGTGTTGGGCCCCTGCGCGCGCAGCTCAGCGCGGGGCGCATTCCGCCTGGACGATGCGGCAGGTCAGCGCACCGCGCTCCCGCTGCCGGCAGACGTCCAGCGCGTCACGCTCCGCATCGGCGCGGTTGCCGGCGCTGCGGATGGTCACGGCCCGGACCACATAGGTTCGCGGGTCGCTGGTCATGAACAAGGCGCCCTGGGCGCGCCGGACGCCCTCGGCCACGGCGGCGCAAGGTTCGCGCAGTTCCTCCGCCATCGTACAAATGGCACCGGAGGCGCGGCAGGCGACCTCTGCCACGCGATGCGCGTCCAGCCGGTTCCTTTGGCCGATGGACATGCCGTAGCTCATATTGGGCGGGGTCCCGAGGTAAACGGCGCCGAACGAGCCTGGGGTTTCGGCGGAAGGCGAGGCGCCGGCAGGGCTCGGCGCATCCCGCAAGCTGGGCTGGCTCGCCGCGCATTGCGCCAGGCATTGGCGCTGATCCGGTGATGGCCTGGCCTGGCACGCCAGCCGGCAGGCCTGGCCCGGCGGCTCGGTGGCGGCAGCGGAGGGCACCAACCAGGCGGCCGCCAGAAGGGCGACCCACAGGCGAAGCATGCGCCGCATCAATCCAGCGCCGTGGCCGGTCCCTTCGGGCGGGCCACCACATTCCAGGCATTGCGGATCGCTTCAGAAACCGCTTCCGGCGCGGGCACGCCCTTGAGGACATGCTGCTCCTCCGAACGGCCTTCCATGCTTTTGATCACGACATCACCAATGCCGACCAGGCGATGATAAAGGCTCTGCTTCACCACCACGTCCCTGATCCGGAAGATTTCGATGTCGTCACTGGTCTTGGTCCAGAAACCCTGGCGGATGGTGATGCGCTGATCCGTCACCGTGATGCGCTGCCGGCCCAGAAAGGGCAGCCCAAGCAAAAGGACGGAGACGGCGCCCCAGACCGGACCGAAGCTGCGCTTCGATTCATAGGTTTCGAGCAGCGGGGTTTCAGGCTTGGTGGTGCTCATCGACAGAGGATGGGACCGGGGCGAAATGCGTGCAACGGGGCTTTCTGTGTTAAAATGAAGTCCATGCCCCTGCTCCATGCCCTCCTTCCTGTTCTGGTGCTGGCCCTGGGTTGCGCCTCAGCCCGGGCGCAGGGCCTGCCGCGCAGCGCCGTCACGGATCGGACGGAAACGCGCGGCGCGGGCCGGACCCTCGAAACCCGCGCCATCCGCCCGGCCCGGGTCAGCGCCGCGGCACTTGCTTCCGCCCGCGCCTATCTTTGCCCCAATGGCGGCACCCCGCAGGGGCGCGGGCGTTGCGCGCGCGGCGCTGGAATTGGGGCGGCCGGCACGGGATGGCTCGGTGATGATCCGGAACTGCGCGATTGGGACCAGGGCCTGCCACCCCCCAACCGCGCGCAACTGCCCTGCCCGCCCGGAACCAACGCGATCCCGGCACGGGATCAGCCGGGGGTCACGCGCTGCGTGGCGGGCTGAGCCAGGCTTGCAGCGCTTCGCGCACCGCATCAGGGGCTTCCATCGTCGGCAAATGGCCGCAGCCTTCGAAGCTCAGGCGTTGCGCCCCGGGGATCAGTGCCGCCATTTCATCATGCAGGGCGGGCGGCGTCAGCACATCCTCGGCCCCGCAGGCCACCAGGGTGGGTATGGTGATGTGCGGCAGGTCGCCGCGCGAATCCGGGCGGGACATGATGGCCCGCTGCTGCCGCAGGAAGCCCTCGACGCCCACCCGCTCCGCCATCGCCATCACCTCGGCCGCGAGCGGCCCCTCCAGCCGTGCGGGATGCAGCAGCAAGGGCAGCAGCCGGGGCGTGACGCCCTTGAAGGCGCCCCGGCCGGACAACGCGATGAGGTCCATCCGGCGCTGCGTCTGCTCGGGCGTATCGGCGCGGGCGGAGGTGTCGAGCAGCGCGAGATGCGAGACGCGCCCCCCCGCCTGGCACACCCCCGCCTGGCGCCAAACCTCCAGCGCGACGTAGCCCCCCATGGAAAGGCCTGCCACGGCGAAGCGCGGCACGCCGGCCATCAGCTCGAGCGCGCGCTGCGCCATGGCGGCGACACTGTCATCCCGCGTCAGGTCGGCGATGTGCGGCGTGGCGCCGGCCGGCAGGCAATCACGCCAGAGGCGGGCATCGCAGAGCAAACCAGGCAGCAGCAGCAGGGGAATGGACATGGGGGCGGAATAAATCGGGCCGGGACGGCAAGCAATCTCCCGGTTTCAGGTTGCGCCGCGCGTTTTTCAGGCGCATATGCCCGGCGTAGATGAAAAGGGCGGCAAGTCCGCCCGAGCGGCCATGCGCCTTCCGCGCGGGCCCCCTTGGCCAGGATGCCCCATTTTGAACGAGACCACCCCGAACGCCACCGCGGCGACTGATACGCCCGAAACTGGCATGCCCGGCACCGAAGCGGTTGCCGCCGATGTTCAGCAGCCCATCGCTGCCCAGCCCGAACCTCCCGAGGCGATCCCAGCCGAGCCGGTGGCAATGGCCGCCGAAGCTTCGGATGTTGAGGCAACCCCCGTCCAGGAAGACGTCGTTGCCGAAAGCACCGTTGAGGAAGAGCCGGAGCCCGAGGCGCCGCGCACCACCTTCGCCGATCTTGGCCTCTCCGACGAACTTCTGAAGGCGGTCACGGAAAGCGGCTACATCCACCCGACGCCGATTCAGGAACAGGCGATCCCCATCGTGCTGATGGGCCGGGACGTGATGGGCTGCGCCCAGACCGGCACCGGCAAGACCGCCAGCTTCACCTTGCCGATGATGGACATCCTCTCCGGCAGCCAGGCCAAGGCGCGCATGCCGCGCAGCCTGATCCTGGAGCCGACGCGCGAATTGGCCCTCCAGGTGGCCGAGCAATTCGTGAAATACGGCAAGTATCTCAACCTGAACCACGCGCTGCTGATCGGCGGCGAGAGCATGAATGACCAGCGCGACGTGCTGGAAAAAGGCGTGGACGTGTTGATCGCCACCCCCGGCCGCCTGCTCGATCTGTTTGATCGCGGCCGCATCCTGATGGCGGATTGCAAGCTGCTGGTGATCGATGAAGCCGACCGCATGCTGGATATGGGCTTCATCCCCGATGTCGAGCGCATCGTGCAGATCATCCCCAAGCTGCGGCAGACGCTGTTCTTCTCGGCCACCATGGCGCCCGAAATCCGGCGCCTGAGCGATGCCTTCCTGAGCAATCCCAAGACCATCACCGTCTCTCGCCCCGCAACCGTCGCGACGACGATCACCACTGGGGTGCTTTACGTGCAGGAGCGCGACAAGCGCGAGGCGCTGCGCAGCCTGATCCGGCGTGAGCAGGTGCAGAACGCGCTGATCTTCTGCAACCGCAAGATCGAGGTGGACGTCCTCTACAAGTCGCTCAAGCGGCATGGCTTCTCGGTGGGTGCGCTGCATGGCGACATGGACCAATCGGCCCGCTTCGCCACGCTGAATGCCTTCAAGGCGAATGAAATCCGGCTGCTGGTCTGCTCCGATGTGGCGGCGCGCGGCCTGGATATCGGCGGGTTGAGCCATGTGTTCAATTTCGACGTGCCCTTCCATTCGGAAGACTACGTGCACCGCATCGGCCGCACCGGCCGTGCCGGGCGCGAAGGCCATGCCTACACCATCGCCACGGCCGATGACGGCAAGCTGGTCCAGGCAATCGAAAAGCTGACCGGCGCGCTGATCCCGCGCATGGAAGTCGAGGGTCTGGACCTGGTCAGCGAGGAAGAAATCGCCGAAGCGGCAACGCGCCGGCGTGGCCGT
>CANHTE010000001.1 GCA_947462945.1 Acetobacteraceae bacterium | reverse complement strand
GCCAACCGTCACTACGCGCATGTGGATTGCCCCGGCCACGCCGACTACGTGAAGAACATGATCACGGGTGCGGCGCAGATGGACGGCGCGATCCTGGTGTGCTCGGCCGCGGACGGCCCGATGCCGCAGACGCGTGAGCACATCCTGCTGGCCCGCCAGGTGGGCGTGCCCGCGCTGGTGGTGTTCCTCAACAAGATGGACCTGGCCGACCCCGACCTGGTGGAGCTGGTCGAGATGGAGCTGCGCGAGCTGCTCTCCTCCTATCAGTTCCCGGGCGATGACATCCCCATCATCAAGGGCTCGGCCGTGGCCGCCCTCGAAGACAAGACCCCCGAGATCGGTGAGAACGCGATCCTGGAGCTGATGGCGGCGGTGGACAGCTACATCCCGCAGCCCGAGCGCGCGATTGACCGCCCCTTCCTGATGCCGGTCGAAGACGTGTTCTCGATCTCCGGCCGCGGCACGGTGGTGACCGGCCGCGTTGAGCGTGGCGTGGTGAAGGTGGGCGAGGAAGTCGAGATCATCGGCCTGAAGGACACCGTGAAGACGGTCGTCACCGGCGTCGAGATGTTCCGCAAGCTGCTGGATAGCGGGCAGGCGGGTGACAATATCGGCGCGCTGCTGCGCGGCACGAAGCGTGAAGACGTGGAGCGCGGCCAGGTTCTGGCGGCCCCGGGTTCGATCAAGCCGCACTCGAAGTTCAAGGCCGAGGCCTATATCCTGACGAAGGAAGAGGGCGGCCGCCACACGCCGTTCTTCACGAATTACCGCCCGCAATTCTACTTCCGCACGACGGATGTGACGGGCATCGTGCAGCTTCCCGAGGGCGTCGAAATGGTGATGCCGGGCGACAATGTCTCGATGGATGTCGAGCTGATCGCGCCGATCGCCATGGATGAGGGCCTGCGCTTCGCCATCCGCGAAGGTGGCCGCACCGTGGGTGCCGGCGTCGTCGCCAGCATCGCGAAGTAGGATGCGTTGACGCGGGCACGGACCTGCGGCAATCAGAGACCGGGCCAGGGTGGCATTGCTCCCCTGGCCCATGCAGGGGCGTAGCTCAATTGGCTAGAGTGCCGGTCTCCAAAACCGGAGGTTGTGGGTTCGAGACCCCCCGCCCCTGCCACTCATTTCCGACACGAAGCATCCGCGAAGGGATGCTGTGTGCCTTCCCCGAAATCCCCGTGATGTGGCCGGCACGTTGCAAGACGGCCGCCGACATGCTTTCAGGGGGCGACACCCGAGCCCAAATCAGGAAACCGGAATTTTGGCCAAGATCGATCCCGTTCAATTCTCCCGGGAAGTGCGTCAGGAAGTCGCGAAGGTCACCTGGCCGGCGCGGCGTGAGACGCTGATCACGACTGGCCTGGTCCTGGCCCTGTCATCCCTGGCGGCGGTGTTCTTCCTGGTGGTGGACCAGATCATCCAATTCGCCATGAGCTGGATTTTCGGGTTTTAGCCTTTTCTGATGTGACCGCGCCTGACGGCGCCGGATTGTGAAGCGAGGTTCTGGCCGATGGCCGATAAGCGTTGGTATGTCGTGCATGTCTATTCGGGCTTCGAAAAGAAGATCGCCGAGCAGATTCGCGCGCAGGCCGCCCAATCGGGTCTCGCCGACCGGATCGAGGATATTCTGGTTCCGACCGAGCAGGTGGTCGAAGTCCGGCGCGGCCAGAAGGTGGATGCCGAGCGCAAATTCTTCCCCGGCTATGTGCTGGTGAAGATGGAAATGACCGACGACACCTGGCACCTGGTGCGGGACACGCCCAAGGTCACGGGCTTCCTGGGCGCGCGCAACAAGCCGCAGCCCATCACCGAGGCGGAAGCGATGCGAATCGTCAACGCCATGGTCGAAGGCGCCGAGAAGCCACGCCGCCCCGCCGTTCTTTTCGAGGTGGGCGAGCAGGTTCGCGTCTCGGACGGCCCCTTCACCAGCTTCAACGGCACGGTGGAAGAAGTGGACGAGGAGAAGGGCCGCCTGAAGGTCAGCGTCTCCATCTTTGGCCGCTCCACCCCGGTCGAACTGGAATACGGGCAGGTCGAGAAGCTCTGATCCAGGCTTGAGCCTCGGCCGGGGGGCGCGGCCCCTCGGGCAAGCGGGCGGCATGTTCCGAACCGCCTTGCGGGAACGCAAGGCGGGGAAGCTTTACCCCTTCGCGCGCAATGCGCTGATTTCGGCCTTCAAAGCGGCATTCTCGTTCTTCAGCGCGTCCAATTCGCTGCGCCCCTGAAAGGGCGAGAACAGGCTCATCGCGCGTTCCATCATCGTGATGTTGCGCTGGCTGATTTCCTCCAGGCTGAACGGCTTCAGCGCCTGTTCCATGCCCCGGCGCATCTCCTCCTGCTGGCGGGAGAAGCCGGTCATGGTGGCTTCCAGATAGCGCGGCAGCACGCCCTGCAGGCTGTCGCCATAGAAGCCGATCAACTGCCGCAGGAAGCTCTCCGGCAGCAAATGGCTGCCCTTGGCCTCCTCCTCCACGATGATCTGCGTCAGGACCGAGCGCGTGATGTCATCGCCCGATTTGGCGTCATAGACCACGAAATCCCGGCCGGCCCGCACCATCTGGGCGAGGTCCTCCAGCGTGACGTAGCTGCTGCTCTCGGTGTTGTAGAGCCGGCGATTGGCATATTTCTTGACGACAACCGGCGTTTTGGCCGGTTTGGTTTCGGCCGAGTGATCGGGCATGCGGAACCCCAGTCTGGCGTTTGTTGCAGCGCAAGCGTAGCACGTGTGCCATGGGAAGCGATAAGCCTTCGCGATATGCTTCTTGTCTCATCAACGCATAGTTACGGGCATGGATGACCCCCCCCGAGGACCTCGACAGCCTGGCCGCCGACTGGATCGCCCTCTGGGAGAGCGAATTGGCGGGGCTTGGCCAGGATGCGGAGCTCGCCGAGGCCTGGGCTGCCTCGGTGGCGCTGATGGCGGCTTTCTGGCGCGCGCAGGGGGCGAGCGTCGCGGCGCAGATGTCGGCCGCCGCCAAATGGCGCGCGCCGGATGAGCCCCCCGCATCTGCGGCGCGGCCCGCGCCCGTTGAACCTGCACCTCATGCTGGGCGCCAGCCGGGGCCTGGCGGCGCTGATGAATCCGCTGGCCAATCCGCTGGCCAATCCGCCGCCCTGGGGGCCCGGCTGGCCGAGTTGGAACAACGGCTGGCCGCGCTCGAAGGCCGGCCAGGCGGAGGCCGCGCGGATCGCCGCAAGCCTCGCGCCCCTCGGCGCAAGCCCTGAAGCCTTTCGCGCCGCCGTGCTGCGCCGCCTCTGGCGGGAGGATCGGGCGCTGCTGCGGGGCCTCGCCGCTTATCGCCGCCACCCCCATGCGCGCGCGCTGAACGACCCCCCCGTGCTCTGGCAGGAGGGCGCGGCCCGGCTGCTGGATTTTGGCGGGGCCGGGCGCCCGGTGCTGTTCGTGCCCTCCCTGGTGAACCGCGCCACGGTGCTGGATCTGGATGCGGGCGCCTCGCTCATGCGCTTTCTGGCCGGGCAGGGGGTCCGCCCGCTGCTGTTGGATTGGGGCTGGCCCGGGGCCATCGAGCGCCGCTTCACCCTGACCGATCACATCGCCGGCCGGCTGGAACGCGCGCTGATGGCGGCCCCTGAAGGGCTGATCCTGGCCGGATATTGCATGGGCGGGTTGCTGGCGCTGGCCGCCGCCCTTCGCCGGCCGGACCGCGTGGCGGGGCTCGCCTTGCTGGCCACCCCCTGGGATTTCGCGGCCGATCCGCAGGCGGCCGGCATCGCGCGGCTGCTCCCAGGCTTCGAGCCGCTGATGGAGCCCACCGGGGCGCTCAGCGTGGACATGCTGCAAAGCCTGTTCGCGATGATGGACCCTTACGGCATCCCCCAAAAATTCCGCGCCTTCGGCCGGCTGGACCAGGATTCCGAGCGCGCGCGCCGCTTCGTGGTGCTGGAGGATTGGCTGAATGATGGCGTGCCGCTGGCCGCCCCCGTGGCGCGTGAGGCGCTGGGCGAATGGTATGGCCGCAACAGCCCTGTTCGGGGCGAATGGGCGGTGGCCGGGCTGCCGGTCAAGCCCTGCGATTGGCGCGGCCCCGCCTTCCTGGCGATCCCCGCGCGGGACCGCATCGTGCCACCAGCCTCGGCCCTGCCATTGGCCGCCGCCTTGCCGCGCGCCACGGTGCACCTGGCCCAGGCCGGGCATATCGGCATGGTGGCGGGGCAGGGGGCTGAGGCCGCGCTCTGGCGGCCGCTGCTGGACTGGTTGCGCCAGCCGGGGTGAAGGGTGAATATGGGCCCAATCATTCCCTCGGAGGGCACACAGCCATGGATATCGTCATCGCTTCCGCCGCGCGCACGCCGGTGGGCAGCTTCAACGGGGCCTTTGCCAGCCTCTCCGCCCATGCCCTGGGCCAGGTGGCGATCGAGGCCGCCCTCTCGCGGGCCGGTGTCGCCGCCGCCGATGTGGATGAGGTGATCCTGGGCCAGATCCTCTCGGCCGGCGCCGGGCAGAACCCGGCCCGTCAGGCGGCCGTCAATGCCGGCATCCCGGCCTCGGCCACCGCATTCGGCATCAACCAGCTTTGCGGCTCGGGCCTGCGGGCCGTGGCCTTGGCGGCGCAGCAGATTTCCAGCGGCGATGCCACCATTGTGGTCGCCGGCGGTCAGGAGAGCATGACCCAGGCGCCGCATTGCGCGCAGATGCGCGCCGGCACCAAGATGGGCAGCCTGGAGATGGTGGACACCATGCTGCGCGATGGGCTGATGGATGCCTTCCACGGCTATCACATGGGCAACACCGCCGAAAACGTGGCCCAGAAATTCCAGCTGACCCGCCAGGAGCAGGACGCCTTCGCCGCCAATAGCCAGCGCAAGGCGGGCGAGGCCATGGCCGCCGGCCGCTTCAAGGATGAGATCGCCCCCGTCACGGTGAAGGGCCGCAAGGGCGATACCATCGTCAGCGAGGATGAGTACCCGAAGCCCGAGACCACGGCCGAAGTGCTGGCCAAGCTGCGCCCCGCCTTCAACAAGGAAGGCACGGTGACCGCGGGCAATGCCTCGGGCATCAATGATGGCGCCGCCGCCGTGGTGGTGATGTCGGCCGAGGAAGCGCGCCGGCGCGGCATCACGCCGCTGGCGCGCATCGTCAGCTGGGCCACGGCCGGGGTGGACCCCTCCATCATGGGCACGGGGCCGATCCCCGCCTCGCGCAAGGCGTTGGCCAAGGCCGGCTGGACCGTGGGCGACCTCGACCTGATCGAGGCGAATGAGGCCTTCGCCGCCCAGGCCTGCGCGGTGAACAAGGATCTGGGCTGGGATACGGATAAGGTGAATGTGAATGGCGGGGCCATCGCCCTTGGCCATCCCATCGGGGCCTCGGGCGCCCGGGTGCTGACCACCTTGCTGTATGAGATGCAGCGCCGGGACGCGAAGAAGGGCCTGGTTACGCTGTGCATCGGTGGCGGCATGGGTGTCGCCATGTGTGTGCAGCGGGACTGAGGGCGCGCCCCTTTGCAATTGCCCGGCAGGCGATGGCCTGCCGGGGCATGCCCGCCTGATTATGCCGCTTTCGGCCTGAAGCCCTGCATCAGCCTGCTGATGGCCGGGTAGAACATCAGCGTCAGCCCAGCCACCATGATGCTGCCCACCAGCCAGTTCGAGAAGAACACCGCCATCGAGCCCTCGCTGATCAGCAGCGCCTGGCGGAAGCTTTCCTCCGTGCGGTCCCCCAGCACCAGGGCCAGCACCAAGGGCGCCAGCGGGTAATCCAGCTTCTTCATGACGTAGCCGATGACGCCGAAGATCAGCATCAGCACCACATCGAACTCGGCACTGTTCACGGTATAGGCACCGATGGCGCAGACCATCAGGATGATGGCCGCGATGATCGAGAAGGGCACCCGCAGGATCATCGCAAACCACGGCACCGCCGCCAGCACGATGATCAGCCCCACGATATTGCCGATATACATGGAGGCGATCAGCCCCCAGACGAAATCCTTCTGCTCGACAAAGAGCATCGGCCCCGGCTGCAGCCCCCACATGATGAGGCCGCCCAGCAGCACCGCCGCCGTGGGCGAGCCCGGCACGCCGAGCGAGAGCATGGGCAGCAAGGCGGCCGTGCCCGCCGCATGCGCCGCCGTCTCGGGCGCAATCACGCCTTCCACCCGGCCCTTGCCGAAGCTGTCCTTATCGGCCGCCATGCGGCGCGCCATGCCATAGCTCATGAAGCTGGCCGGCGTGGCGCCCGCCGGCGTCACGCCCATCCAGCAGCCGATGACGGAGGAGCGGATGAACAGCCACCAATGCCTCGGCAATTCGGACCAGGTCTTGAGCATGGTGCGCATGGTGATCTTGGCGGATTGCCCCTTGAAGCGCAGCCCTTCCTCGATGGACTGAAAAATCTCCGAGAGGCCGAACAGCCCGATGACGACCACCAGGAAATCAATGCCGCGCATCAATTCCATCGAGCCGAAGGTCATGCGCAGCTGGCCCGTCACGCCGTCCAGCCCCACGCCCGCCAGCAGGAAGCCGAACATCATGGCTGCCAGCGCCTTGAAGGGCGAACCCTTGGAAAGGCCGATGAAGCAGGCAAACGAAAGAAACATCACCGCGAAAAACTCAGGCGGGCCGAATTGCAGCGCGAATTGCGCCACCAGCGGCGCGAGGAAGGTGATCATCACCACGGCGATGAGGGCGCCCACGAAGCTGGAGGTGAAGGCCGCCACCAGCGCCTCACCCGCGCGGCCCTGCTGCGCCATGGGATAGCCGTCAAACGTCGTGGCGACGGACCAGGGCTCGCCCGGGATGTTGAACAGGATGGAGGTGATGGCCCCCCCGAACAACGCGCCCCAATAAATGCAGGAGAGCAGGATGATGGCGCTCACCGGCGGCAGCGCGAAGGTCAGCGGCAGCAGGATGGCGATGCCATTGGCGCCCCCCAGCCCCGGCAGCACGCCGATCAGCACGCCCAGCACGATGCCGGCCACCATGAGAATAATGTTCTCCGGCTGCAGGGCGACCGAGAAGCCCTGCATCAGCAGGTTGATTTCTTCCATCGAAGCGAACCCTTCAGCGCCGCCGCGCGCGCGATTGCATCATCAAGCGCACGCGTGACGGCGCGCGCCCGGTGGCCCCGGTGCGGCTTTGCCGCACCGGGATGAGGTGGTTGCAGGAATGGTGGAGGCCCGGGGCCCCCGCGAAGATTTCGGCGGCGGAAGGCCGCGCAGCCGGCATTCCGCCGGCGAAAGCTTTGTGGGGAGCTAGTAGCCCAGATAGGTCTCAAGCGGCCCCTTGGGCAGCGCCACAAGGAACCACAGCTCAAAGACGGCAAAGGCCACGCCCGCCGCCAGCGCGCCGGACGGGAAGGAGACCACCGGGCGGAACTCGCCGAAGCGGATCATGAAGAAGGCGATCAGCAGCGCGGAACTCACGTAAATCCCGGCAAAGGGGATCACCGCGACATAGACCGTGGTCGGGATCAGCACCGAGGCCACCATGCGCAGCTGCGGCCAGGTGGCAAACAGCGCGCCTTCGGTCTTGGCATTTGGCTTCAGCGCCATGCCGAGATTCACCAGGCTGGCCGCCACCAGGATGATGCCCAGCCAGAAGGGGAAATAGCCCGATTGCGGCCCATCGCTGGACCAGCCGGCGCCGATGCGCAGGCTGTCCATGATGGCGATGCCGCCCATCGTCATCAGCGCGACGGCGGTGGCGATTTCCATGCCCCTGACGCTGGGGCCGCGCTCGGCCGCCGCTTCCATCAGGGTATCATTGCCAGTGGTGACGCTCATTGAAATCAGCCTCCAGAAGCGGCCATGAATCCGGCCTCCTGCATCAGGGAACGATGACGCGCTTCCTCACGCGTCAGCCACTCGACAAAGGGTGCCCCCGTCATCGTGGTGGTGTTGAAGGCGCCGGTGGCCATCAGCTCGCGCCATTCGGGCGTCTGGGTCACGCGGTTCAACAGGTCGATGTAGAAGGCGGTTTGCGGGGCCGTGATGCCGGGGGCGGCGAAGATGCCGCGCAGCATCAGGTATTCCACATCCAGCCCCGCTTCCTTGCAGGTGGGGATATCCTGCCAGCCCATCGTCTCGGTCACGCGGCCTTCCCCGGGCAGGCGGCGGCTGTCGAAGACGCAAAGCGGGCGCAGCGTCCCGGCGCGCCAATGCGTCACCGCCTCGATCGGATTGTTCACCGTCGCCTGGATGTGATTGCCGACGAGCTGCGTCGCCACCTCGCCACCGCCGCGGAAGGGCACGTAGATGAACTCCGTCCCCATGGCGCGCTGCATGGCGACCGTGATGATCTGATCCTCCTGGCGGGAGCCGGTGCCCCCCAGGCGAATCCGGCCCGCCTTCGCCGCCTCCACGAATTGCGCGAGGTTCTGCCAGGGCGAGGCCGCGTTCACCCAGAGCACGAATTCATCCAGCGCCATCATCTTCACCGGCGTCAGATCCCGCCAGGAGAAGGGAATGCCGGTGGACATCGGCGTGGTGAAAAGGTTGGACAGGCTGATGATCAGCAGATGCGGATTGGCCCGCGCGCTGCGCGCTTCCAGGAAGCCCTCGGCCCCCGCGCCGCCGGCCTTGTTCACCACCATCATCGGCTGGCGCATCAGGCTGTGCTTGGTGATGATGCCCTGGATGATGCGGGCCATCTGGTCCGCCCCGCCACCCGTGCCGGCGGGGACGATGAACTGTACGGGGCGCTGCGGCTCCCATCCACGCTGGGCTGAAGCTTGCTTGATGCTTGCGCTGCCGGCCGTGGCGAGGCCGGCGCCGATGAGTGGCAGGTAGCGGCGGCTGAGCAACATGGGCAATTCATTCCCTTTGGCGGTTACCAGCTTTGTAAATGCCCTTTACAAACCGCCTTGGGACCCCCTTCGTTTCGTAAAGGAGTCAATCTGGTGTGAAGCCATGAAAAGCTTGCAAAGCCGCTTGGCAGCGAGCGGCTTCCGCGCGATGGCCCATTCCAGTTTGATGAGTGTCCAGGAGAACGTGCTTCGATGAATGCGATCAGCAATCTAGGCCAATTGTTGCAACGTGGCCCCGCCGCCCAGCCGGCACTGCGCGCGCCGGGCCGGCCCGCGCTGTCGCATCAGGGCCTGCGCGATTTGGCGGCCAGCACCATCGCCACGCTGAACGCCAGGGGAATTGGGCGCGGGGACCGCGTGGCCATCGTGCTGCCCAATGGGCCGGAAATGGCGGCAGCCTTCCTGTGTGTGGCCGCCGGCGCCTCCACCGCGCCGCTCAACCCCAGCTACAAGGGCGATGAATTCACCTTCTACCTGGATGATCTGAAGCCCAAGGCCATCATCGTCCAGCAGGGCGACGCAACGCCCGCGCGCCCCGCCGCCCAGGCGCTGGGCATCGCCGTGCTGGAACTCACCCCCGGCGAGGCCGCCGGCAGCTTCACCCTGGAGGGCGGCACGCCAGGCACCGCCGCGCGCCCCGGCATGGCGCAGGCGGATGATGAGGCGCTGGTGCTGCATACCTCCGGCACCACGGCGCGGCCCAAGATCGTTCCCCTCAGCCAGCGCAATATCACCGCCTCTGCCCAGCATATCGGCGCCGCGCTGGAACTGACCGAGGCTGATGCCTGCCTGAACATCATGCCGCTGTTCCACATCCATGGGCTGATCGCGGCGGTCCTCTCCTCCATCGCGGCCGGGGGCGCCGTGTGCTGCACCGGCGGTTTCGACGCGCTGAAATTCTTCCGCCTGCTCGAGGAGGAGCGCCCCAGCTGGTACACGGCGGTGCCCACCATGCATCAGACCATCCTCAGCCGGGCCGAGCGCAATGCCGAGATCATCGCGCGCGCGAAGCTGCGCTTCATCCGCTCCTCCTCCGCCTCACTGCCCGGGCCGGTGATGGAGGCGATGGAAGCGACCTTCGGCTGCCCCCTGGTGGAGAGCTACGGCATGACGGAAGCCGCCCACCAGATGGCCTCCAACCCGCTGAACGGCAAGCGCAAGCCGGGTGCCGTGGGCCTGCCCGCCGGCCCTGAGGTCCGCATCATGACCGATGCGGGCGAATTCCTGCCCCAGGGTGAAATCGGCGAGGTGGTGATCCGTGGCCCCAACGTCACCGCCGGCTACGAAGCCAACCCCGAAGCGAACGCCAAGGCCTTCACCAATGGCTGGTTCCGCACTGGCGATCAGGGGATGCTGGATGCCGATGGCTATCTGCAACTCACCGGCCGCCTGAAGGAACTCATCAATCGCGGTGGCGAGAAGGTGAGCCCCCTGGAGGTGGATGGCGTGCTCTCGGCCCATGCGGCCGTGGCCCAGGCGCTGACCTTCGCCATCCCGCACAGCAAGCTGGGTGAGGAAGTGGGCGCGGCCGTGGTGCTGCGCGAAGGCGCCGAATTGACCGAGCGCGAGTTGCGCGACTTCGCCGCCAAATACTTGGCCGATTTCAAGGTGCCGCGGAAGGTCGTCTTCCTGGCGGAAATCCCCAAGGGGGCCACCGGCAAGCTGATGCGCATCGGCCTGGCCGAAAAGCTGGGGCTCGCACTGTCATGAAGATCTGCGTGTTCGGCGCGGGCGCCATTGGCGGCCTCATGGCGGCGAAGATCGCGGCAGCAGCTTCGGCCGAGGTCACCATCATCGCGCGCGGGCCGCATCTGGCCGCCATGCAGCAGAACGGCCTGAAGCTGATCAGCGAGGGGACCGAGACGGTGGTCCATCCCCGCTGCGTCGCCACAGCCGAGGAAGCAGGCGTGCAGGACGCCGTGATCGTCACCCTCAAGGCGCATTCCCTGGCCGGCGCGGCCAAGCAGATGCAGCCGCTGCTGGGGCCGGAGACCGCCATCGTCTCGGCCGTGAACGGCATTCCCTGGTGGTATTTTTACAAGTTCGGCGGCGCTTATGACGGCCGCCGCGTGGAAAGCGTGGATGCGGGCGGCGAGGTCTCGGCGCTGCTGGCGCCGGAGCGCGCCATTGGCTGCATCGTCTATCCCGCCGCCGATGTGCCGGAGCCAGGCGTCATCCAACACACCTATGGCGACCGCTTCACGCTGGGCGAGCCCTCGGGCGAGCGCACGCCGCGCGTCGAGGCCGTGGCTAAGGCGCTGGTCGCCGCCGGCTTCAAGGCGCCGATCCGCCCCAAGATCCGCGACGAGATCTGGGTGAAGCTCTGGGGCAATCTCGCCTTCAACCCGATCTCCGCCCTCACCTTCAACACGCTGGATCAGCTGACGGGCGATCCCGGCCAGCGCGAGGTGGCGCGCAACATGATGCTGGAGGCCCAGGCCATCGGCGAGGCGCTGGGCGTGCGCTTCGCGATTGACGTGGATAAGCGCATCGCCGGCGCCGCCGAAGTGGGCGCGCACCGAACCTCCATGCTGCAGGATCTGGAGCGTGGCCGCCCGATGGAGATCGAGGCGCTGCTGGGTGTGATCGTGGAATTCGCCGAGCTGACCAACCTGCCGGCACCGACTTGCCGGACGGTGCTGGCGCTCGTGCGGGCGCGGGCGCGGGCGGCGGGGTTGTAAGCGCCAGTCATCTTTGATGGCTTCACCGAAGATGTGAAGCGGTGGTTTCGAAAGGCGAGGGGCTCTGCCCCTCGACCCCGGCAGGGAACCAGTTCCCTGCACCCATGTTTGTTTGTGGAAATGCTCCAGTGAGGGGATCTCTCACTCGGAACATCACATTTGAACAAGCCGGGGAGCTTGAGGGGCAGCGCCCCTCAAGACCTCCAGCGCCCAACGGATATGGGATAACCGCCTCGACCAATCCCCCTGGCCAGGGTCAGCCCTTCAGCGCACGCACCATGGTCGAGCCCAGGCTCGCCGGCGTATCGGCGATATGGATGCCCGCCTCGGCCATCGCCGCCATCTTCGCCTCGGCCGTGTCACGGCCGCCGGAGATCACGGCGCCCGCATGGCCCATGCGGCGGCCCGGAGGGGCGGTGGCGCCGGCGATGAAGCCCACCACCGGCTTGTTCGGCTTGCCCGGCCCGAAATTCTCGGACTTCAGGAATTCCGCCGCCTGGATTTCCGACTGGCCGCCGATCTCGCCAATCATGATGATGGATTTGGTCTCGTCATCGGCCAGGAACAGCTCCAGCACGTCAATGAAATCCATGCCCTTCACCGGGTCGCCGCCAATGCCCACGCAGGAGGATTGGCCGAGGCCGGCCGCCGTCGTCTGCGCCACCGCCTCATAGGTCAGCGTGCCCGAGCGCGAGACGATGCCCACCGAACCACGGCGATGAATATGCCCCGGCATGATGCCGATCTTGCAGGCATCGGGCGTGATCACGCCCGGGCAATTCGGCCCGACCAGCACGGAGGAGGAGCCATCCAGCGCGCGCTTCACGCGCACCATGTCCAGCACCGGAATGCCCTCGGTGATGCAGATGATCAGCGGGATTTCGGCATCAATGGCTTCCAGGATGGAATCCGCCGCAAAGGCCGCCGGCACGTAGATGACGGATGCGTTGGCCTGCGTCGCGTCCCGGCACTCGGCCACCGTGTTGAACACCGGCAGGTTGAGCGTGGGGTGCATGGTGCCGCCCTTGCCCGGCGTCACGCCGCCCACATAGGTGGAGCCATAGGCGATGCCCTGGCTCGCGTGGAAGGTGCCCTGCGCGCCAGTGAAGCCCTGCGTCATCACGCGGGTGTTCTTGTCGATGAGAATCGCCATGGCTCAGGCCACCTTCTTGACGGCCGCGACGGCCTTTTGCGCTGCATCGGCAAGGTTGTCGGCCGCGATGATCGCCAGCCCGGATTCCGCCAGGATCTTCTTGCCCAGCTCCACATTCGTGCCCTCAAGCCGCACCACCAGCGGCACGCTCAGCTTGAGGTTCTTGCAGGCTTCGACAATGCCGGTCGCGATCATGTCGCACTTGGCGATGCCACCGAAGATGTTCACCAGGATGGCCTTCACATTCACGTCGCTCGTGATGATGCGGAAGGCCTCCGTCACGCGCGCCGAATCCGCCGTGCCGCCGACATCCAGGAAGTTGGCGGGCGAGGAGCCATAGAGCTTGATGATGTCCATCGTCGCCATGGCCAGGCCCGCGCCATTCACCATGCAGCCGATCTCGCCATCCAGCGCCACATAGTTCAGATCATGGTTGGTGGCGTCCAGTTCCTTGGGGTCCATCTCGCTGTCATCGCGCAGGGCTTCCAGGTCCTTGTGGCGGAACAGCGCGCTGTCATCGAAGCTCACCTTCGCGTCCAGGGCCACCACATCGCCGGCCTTGGTGACGACCAGCGGGTTGATCTCGACGATGGCGCAGTCGAGTTCGAGGAAGGCCTTGTACATGGCGTCCACGAACTTCACGAAGCTGGCAACCTGCTTGCCCTCCAGCCCGAGGCCAAAGGCCAGCTTGCGGCCATGGAAGCCGGAAATGCCCGAGGCCGGGTCAATCGCCACCTTCAGGATCTTCTCGGGGTGGTGCTCGGCCACCTCCTCGATTTCGATACCGCCCTCGGTCGAGGCCATGATGACGACGCGCGAACTGTCGCGGTCCACCAGCAATGAGAGATACAGCTCCCGTGCGATGTCGCAGCCGGCTTCGACATAGACGCGGCTGACCAGCTTGCCCTCGGGGCCGGTCTGTTTCGTGACCAGCGTGGAGCCGATCATGGCGGCGGCGGCGGCCTTCGCTTCCTCGGCCGATTTGGCCAGGCGCACGCCGCCCTTGCCATTCGGGTCATTGGTGAAGCGGCCGGCGCCGCGGCCGCCCGCATGGATCTGGCTTTTGACCACATAGATAGGGCCGGGCAGCTTCTTGGCTGCGGCTTCCGCCTCATCGCCATTCCAGGCCACATGGCCTTCGAGGACGGCAACGCCATAGCGGCGCAGCAATTCCTTCGCCTGGTATTCGTGGATGTTCATGCTCGGGTATCCCTCAGGGTCAGTGCAATGTGCCAGTGGCGAGTGCGCGCGACCAGTCCTGGCGCCCATGCTGGGCGGCTTGGGCGGCGGCGGCATCCCAATCGTAATCGGTTGCGTGGAAGGCGGCGGACCAACGGGTTCCGCGCCGCTCCAGCAGCGCCCAGCGCGCATGCGGCGTGCCGGCCTGCATGATGTGCGGAAAGGGCTGGGTATCACTATAGGCCGGCTGCCCGACCGAGCCCGGATTCACCACCAGCCGCCCATCGGGCAGCTGCAAGGCATGGGCGCGGTGGGTATGGGCCGTGAGGATCAGGCTCTCGCCCGCCGCTTCCGGCAGCAGGGCTGCGACCTCGGCGGGAAGGCGTTCGCGGATGCCATGCGCGGTGGATTCGTGCATCAGATAGGTCAGGTCATCCTCGGGCAAGGAATGCATGGCGAGGATGCCATCGCCGCGCCAGCTCATCGGCCGGGCGGCAAGGGCCGCGCGCTGCGCTTCGGAAAGCCGCGCCCAGGTGAAGGCATCGGTGGTGCCGAGCTTCTCGGGCGGGTTCCGGCCCACCCAGCGGTCATGATTGCCGCGCAGGGCCATGGCGCCGCTGGCGGCCAGAATCTCGAAGCATTCCGCCGGCCAGAGCGGGCCGGACACCGCATCGCCCAATTCGATCACCAGATCGGGCGAGGCCAAAGCGACGGCCTTCAGCACCGCCGCCAAAGCCAAGCGGTTGCCGTGAACATCGGCGATCACGGCAACCCGCATCTTCTGGCTCTAGACGCCCAGCGCCTTGAAGTCCTCGACCAGCTTTTTCACCGCATCGCAGGACTTGGCGAAGGCGGCCTTTTCTTCCGGCAGGAACTCGACCTCGACGATCTTTTCCACGCCACCCGCGCCGATCACGACCGGCACGCCCACGTAGAAATCCTTCATGCCATATTCGCCGTTCAGCATTACGGCGCAGGGCAGGACGCGCTTCTTGTCCTTCAGGAAGCTCTCGGCCATCGCCACGGCTGAGGCGGCCGGCGCGTAGAAGGCCGAGCCCCGCTCCAGCAGCTTCACGATCTCGCCGCCGCCATTGGCGGTGCGGTGCACGATGGCGTCGATCCGCTCCTGCGTGGTCCAGCCCATCTTGATGAGGTCGGGCACGGGAACGCCGGCCACGGTGGAATAGCGCGTCAGCGGCACCATCGTATCGCCATGGCCGCCCAGCACGAAGGCCGTCACATCCTCGACCGAGACCTTGAACTCCTCGGCCAGGAACAGGCGGAAGCGCGCGCTGTCCAGCACGCCGGCCATGCCCACCACCATATGCGGCGGCAGGCCCGACTTCTGCTGAAGCGCCCAGACCATGACATCCAGCGGGTTGGTGATGCAGATGACAAAGGCGTTGGGGGCATAGGTCTTGATGCCCTCGGCCACGGTCGCCATCACACCGGCATTCTTGGTCAGCAAATCATCGCGGCTCATGCCCGGCATGCGCGGGAAGCCGGCGGTGACGATGATGACATCGGCGCCCGCGATGGCCGCATAGTCGCTGCCGCCGCTCATCGCGCTGTCAAAGCCATCCACCGGGCTGGACTGCATGATGTCCAGCGCCTTGCCGGCGGCCACGCCGCCAAAGACATCGAACATCACGACATCGCCCAGTTCCTTCAGGCCGATGAGGTGGGCGAGCGTGCCGCCAATATTGCCGGCGCCGATGAGGGCGATCTTGTTGCGGGCCATGGGGATTCCCTGTTCTTTGGCCACAGATTCGCGGCCTTCCTCGATACTGCCCAGGCCTTAATCCCGGCCGAGCCAGGAAG
This sequence comes from Acetobacteraceae bacterium, assembly GCA_947462945.1. Classification (GTDB taxonomy): domain Bacteria; phylum Pseudomonadota; class Alphaproteobacteria; order Acetobacterales; family Acetobacteraceae; genus Roseococcus. The sequence continues at coordinate 9,259 of CANHTE010000001.1, read as the reverse complement.
TTTCCGCCGATGAGCGGCGCAGAGTTACCCTGGCATGCCCGGCTGGGCAAGGCGGGGCCGCTCAGGCGTAGCGGCGCTGCGCCTCACGCACATGGCCCGAGGGCAGAGCCTCCAGCCCCGGATCGGGCGGCAGTTCCACGCCGAAATGGCGGGACAGCACCTGCTGGATCAACTCATAGCAACTGCCGATGCGCACCACCTCCATGGTCGTGAAGTCGATCATGGTGGAGGAGCGCTTATAGGGGTGGAATTTCTGCAGGCCGTAATCCACCACAAGATCAGCGCAGGCGCGGATTTCCGGCTGGATATCCACCGCGCGGAACTTGGTGCCCGTGCCGGTGAGATTGGCGGAGGAGCCGAAGAGCGGCTGGCCTTCCTCGGCCGCCATGCTCGCCATGCGGTGCTCCAGCCCGCCCACATTCATCAGGATGGCGACCGTGCCGCCTTCCGTGCTGGCGGCCAGCGCATCCTCGCCCAGGCGGCGCAGCAGCGGATTGTCCGCCCGGTAGGGGCCGATGGCGGAAATCGGCATGTCGTAATCCTCGACCAGGGCGCGGATCATGATGTTGGCCCGCGCGGGCAGGCTGTGGACATCCTCATGGATGTCCAGGCTGCCCAGCATGGCGTTGCGCTTATGCGCGCCGCGCCCCTTGGCCAGAAAGAAGCGCGTCAACGCCGCCGCACAGCCGCCCACCCCGGCATAGCCGACATCGGTTGGAAAGACGGCCAGGCCGCCCGCCTTCACCACATCCACGATGCGCCGCGCGTCGCCGGCGATATCCAGTCTTTCCATGAGGGTTCAATCCTGTCGGAGGTTGAGGGCGCGCAGGATGGGCGCGCGCCGCCAATCCCGTGCCGCTATGCGGGATGCCCCGCCGCCTGGCGGGCAACGAATGATCAGGCCTATGGGTCGGGAGGGGTGGGCTTGGCCCGGCAGCCATGCCAGGGCAATGAGCGCGATGCAGCGCCGCATGGTGTTTCCTCCGGGCGCAATCCTGAACGGGCGCCCGGAGGGAAGGCTAGATCATCTTGTCCGGACAAGAAAGCCGGGGAATGCCAGTCTCAGAGCGGCACGCAGCGTGTGATGTCGTTATGGCCCAGCGCCATGGTGGCGATGGTGCCATCCGGGCAGCCGGCCTGGCTCATCGCCGCGGGGGCAAGGCCGCCGGTCCAGGACGAGGTGGCGGTGCGCGTGGCACCCGGGGTGCAGGTGCGGCGGCCATTGCGCGTGGTGCAGCTGGCCATCGCCGTCTGGCGCAGGCCGCGCGGCGCGGAGGCGGCAGCCTGGCGCGAATAGGGCACGGCGGCAGCCTGGCGCGCGGAGCCACGGCGCTCGGCGGTGCGGCTCGTCGTCGCGCTGGTGGCACGATTCGGCGCGGCGGCCTGGCGCGGATTGGCGGCCACGGCCCCGGTTGCGCGCGTTGCGGTTGGGCGGGCTGCTGCGGTCCGGCCGCTGGTCGGGCGTGCGGCGACGGCGCTGCGGGAAGCTGTGGTGTTATGCGCGGAGGAGCGCGGGTCCGTCCGGGCCGAAGCGTCCTGCGGCAGCAGGGTCAAGCCAAGGCAAAGACCCAGAAGGCCCCCAATGAATGAGCGCATGAAACCCCCGTTTTTGACTCTCGTATTACGCCGTATTACGTCACGGGAGATGAGGCAAGGCTAAATATTCATGGCTTTGCATTTCCATGAGGCGGGATGCGGTTCTTTCGAACATCGCCGCGTTCTCGCCGCGCTCATATAATTCATCCGGCCCGGCCTCGGCGGAGGCAACCAGTTTGCACCGATGCTCATACAAGGCATCCACCAAGGTGATGAAACGCCGGGCTTTATCGAAGTTTTCGGGCCCCAGGCGGGGGATGCCGTCCAGCACCACCGTGTGGAAATGCGTGGCCAGCGCCAGGTAATCGGCCGGGCCCAGGGCGCGGCCACAAATCTCGTTGAATTCAAGCCGCGCCACGCCGCGCGCCGCCTCGGCGATGGGCACGGGGTGGCCCAGGACCTGGAGGCTGGTGGGTGCCCCGCGCGCGGCGCCGGTCAATTCCAGGAAGGCCGAATCCAGCGCGCGCTCGGCCCGGCCGTCCAGCGGGTGGTGCCAGGTGGGCAGGCCGCGAATCCGTTCGCGCCGGTAATCCTGCGCGGATTCGAGGTGCAGCACCTCCACCCGGGACTGGATCAGGGCGATGAAGGGCAGGAAGGCGTCCCGCCCCGGCTTGCCCTCGAACAGGTCCTGGGGGGCGGTGTTGCTGGTGGCCACCACCACCACACCACGGGCGAACAATGCCTCGAACAGCCGGCCCAGGATCATGGCATCGGTGATGTCATGCACCTGGAACTCGTCAAAGCACAGCAGGGCTGCCTCGCCCGCGATGGCATCGGCCAGGGGGGGGATGGGGTCATCCGCACCGGGATGCGCCTGTTTCCAGCGATGGATGCGCTGATGCGCCTCCTGCATGAAGGCGTGGAAATGGATGCGGCGCTTGCGGCGAACCTCGGCCGTATCAAAGAACAGGTCCATCAGCATGGATTTGCCGCGCCCGACAGCACCCACGAGGTAGAGCCCCTCCGGCGTGCCGGCCGGCGCCGCAAGATCACCCGATCCACGCTTGAACAGGCGCCCGAACAGCCCGCGCGTGGTGGGGGCCGAGGGCAGCGGGTCGTAATGCTGCAGGATGCGCCACAGGTTTTGCAGCGTCTCGGCCGCATGCGCCTGGGCCGGGTCGGCGTGCAAGGCACCTTCGGCCACGCGTGCCCGATAGGCTGCCAAAGGGCCCTGATTGGGGGGGGGAGGCAGTGAATCCATGTCTCAAACCGATAGACCCCCGGGGCGGATTGCTCAACCGGGGCGGCGGTCAGGAAAACTCCCGATAGCGGAACTCCGTCTCACCCGCTTCGGCCAGGGCTTCGGCCAGCATGCCGTGATGGGGCGAAAGGGCGCAGGCAGGGTCGGTATTCGCGGCCCCACCCGTCAGCGCGAAGGCCTGGCAGCGGCAGCCGCCCCAATCGCGCTCGGCATGCTCGCAGCCCTGGCAGGGCTTGGGCATCCATTCCGTGCCGCGAAAGGCGTTGAAGGCCGGGCTCTCGGCCCAGGCCTCAGCCAGGGAGGTCTCGCGGATATTGGGAAAAACCATGCCCGTGATGGATTCCGCCGCGTGGCAGGGCAGGATATTCCCGGCCGGCGAAACGCCCAGGAAGCGCCGCCCCCAGCCGCCCATGCAGGCCTTGGGCCGGGCCGCGTGGTAATCCGGCACCACATAATCCACCACCAGCCGGCCGCGATGCCTGGCGCGCGCCGCCTCCACGATCAGCGTCGCTTCGTCCAGTTGCGCTCGCGTCGGCAGCAGCGCGGCCCGGTTCGCCAGCGCCCAGCCGTAATACTGCACATGCGCCACTTCGAGCCGCTGCGCGCCCCATTCCAGCGCAATCTCGATCAGGCGCGGCAGATTATGCAGGTTCTGCCGATGCACCACGGCATTGAGCGTCAGCGGCAGCCCGGCATCCTGCACCAGCGCCGCCGCCGCGCGCTTCTTGGCCATGGCACCCTTCATGCCACCAATGCGCTCGGCCCCCGCTTCCTCGGCATCCTGCACCGAGAGCTGAACGTGATCGAGCCCGGCCTGTGTCAGCCGCCCCATCAGCCGCGCATCGAGCAGCACGCCGGCGGTGATCAGGTTGGTGTAGAGCCCGGCCGCGCGCGCCGCCGCCACGATCTCCGCGATGTCCCGCCGCGCTGTCGGCTCACCGCCCGAGAGATGGATTTGCAGGCAGCCCAGCGCCGCCGCTTCCCCGAAAACCCGCGCCCATTCCTCGGTGGAGAGTTCGGCGCTGGCGCGCGTCAACTCGGCCGGGTTGGAGCAATAGGGGCAGCGCAGCGGGCAGCGATGCGTGAGTTCGGCCAGCAGGGCCAGGGGCGCGTCAGCCATCGCGCAGCGCGCCCTTGGCGGTCAGGTCATCCAGCATCATCCGCACATCGGCCGCGATCACCTCGGCGGGGGCCGCGAATGTCTCGGCCAGCGCCGCGACGATGGCGGCCTCATCGCGCACGCCATCCACCAGGCGCAGGATTTCGAGGGCGATTTCATCGGGGATGAACATGCGCTCCGGCGCCATGACGATCCAGCGCCCGCGCGCGCGGTCCTCCTGCAAGCGGACGCCTGGGGCGAAACGCGGCACCCCGCTCATATCCGGAAGGCGCCGGGCGGGACGAGGCGCGGCTCCACATAGGCCAGATGCAGCGCATCCAGCTGCGCCCAGAGCAGATCACATTTGAAGCGGAGCGCGGCCAGGCATTGCTCCTGCTTTTCGCGGGTATCGGCGTGCTGCTTCACGTAACCCAGCGCGAAATCCACATCCTGTGGCGCCTGGGTCAGTCGCGGCTTGAAATAGGCCAGCGTCTCCTCGCTCACGAAATCATAATTGCGCAGCATGCCGGCCACGCGCTGCTGGATGATGTTCGTCGAGAACATTTCCGTCAGCGAGGAGGCGATGGCCTCCAGCAGACTCATCTCCCGCACGAAGCGCACATAAGCGTCCACCGCGAAGCGCGTGGCGGGCAGCATGCCTTGCAGCGAGATCACATAGGCGCGGTCCAGCCCCAGCCCATCGGTGAGCTTCAGCCAGCGTTCCACGCCGCCCGGCTGGGTGCCATCGCCATCATGATCCTCCAGCCGGCGGCGCCATTCGCGGCGCAATTCCGGGGTGGGCAGGCGGGCGAGGAGGGAGGCGTCCTTCGCTGGAATGCTGGCCTGATAGTAATAGCGGTTCAGCGCCCAGGCCTGCACCTGGCCGCGGCTGAGCTTCCCGTTGTGCAGCAGGTGATGGAACGGGTGCAGGATGTGATACCTTTCGGCGCCAATCGCGCGCAGCGCCGCCTCGAATTCATCCGGTGCCAGCGGCGCCTTCATGACTTGTGCCGCTCCGCGGCGGCGCCAATCGCGCACAGCGCCGCCTCGAACTCATCCGGTGGCATCAGGCTCACAGTGAAATCTCCATGCCATCCTCCGCGACCTCCCAGCCGGCGGCGGTGAGGGTGGCGCGCTCGGGGCTGTCATCCAGCAAAGCGGGGTTGGTGTTGTTGATATGGATGAAGATGCGCCGCGCAACACCCAGCGGCGCGAAGGCGGCCATGGTCTGGGTCATGCACATATGGCCCATGCGTTGGCCGGTCTTGGGGCCGGCGCCGGCCGTGATCATCTCGTCATCGGTGTAGAGCGTGCCGTCGAACATCACGCAGGCGGCGCCGCGCAGCCGCCCGGCCAGGGCCGGCGTCATCATGGCGCAGCCGGGGATGTAATGCAGCACGGCCCCACCGGCCGAGATGGCCAGGCCCACCGCCTCGCCATCTTCCAGCAGGGCGGGCATCTGCGAGGGGTCATGGCCGGCTTCGGCGAAAAGCGGAACCTTGCCCGGCACGGGATAGGCCTCGATGCGCAGGCCCAGCGCCTCCCCTGCGCCATCCTTGGGCGTGAAGGGGGTGTTCAGGGGCATCACCTCGCGCGTCACGAAATCGGGGTTGAGCGCGCGGAAAATCGGGTTGGCCGCCAGCACATCCAGGCTTTGAGGCGCGCCATAGAGCCGAAAAGGCTGCCGTTCGCGCAGGTTCAGCAGGCCCGCGATGGTATCCACCTCGGCCCCGGTCAGCGCGATGGCCGCGATGGGGGAATTGCGCAAAGGGGCAGGGCGCGGATGCAACGCCGGCGTGGCGGCCATCTGGGCGCGCAAATCGGGCGAGGCATTGAGCAGCAGCCACCGCTCGCCATCCGCACTCACCGCCAGGGAGGCCTGGCTGCGCGGCTTGGCGGCCTGATCGCCCGCCCGCGCACGGCGGCAGCCGGGGCCCGCAGAATTCCATTGCGGAAAGCCGCCACCGGCCCCCGCGCCCAGCACGATGGCGCGCAACATGGGAACGGCCCGGGCACCCGCCCGGGCCAGGGCCTCAGCCGATTTCGGCGCAGGCGTAGCTGTTGATCTCGAGCGCGAGCGACACTTCAACGATGCGGGGAGTCTTCCAGGCCATGACGATATTCCTTCCCAATTCAGACCGGCCCGACGCCGGCCCCATCAACATGGCGGCGAAACGTCCAATCATCAAGCCGCCGCCGCATCGACCCTGGTGAGGCCCACGCCGTCCGGCACGCGGCGAACCACCCGCATGGCCTCATCCTTGGCGCCGGTGCGACGCAGCGTCACGCGGTCCCCGGGCACGGCGTCACGGGTGGCGAAGAAGGCCCCATCGCGTGAGGTGTCGCGCAGCGTGCCGGTGATGCTGCCCCGTTCCGTGTCCAGCCGGGCCTGCTCCTGCACCGGCTGCCGGTGCGCGGCCCGGCGCTCCAGCTCATCAAAGCGCTCACGCACCATGCTGATCAGGCTGCCGCGCAGGCCTTCCACCTGGCTGATCACCTGGCGAGCTTCGTCGGCCAATTGCCCGGCCCGGCCATCCGTCTCCTGCGCTTGCGCGGCGATGGTTTCCATCTGCCGGACCAAAGCGCGCGCATGGCTGTCGCCCGCCTGCACGGCGCCGGAAATATCCCGCGTGGTGTCCGATTGACGATCCGCCGCCCCGGCCACCTCCAGCGTGAGTTGACTGAGCAGGTCCACCCCCTGCTGGATGCCCAGCAAGGCTGCGGCCGCCTGTTCGGCACCCTGGGTCAGGGCGATGATCCGGGTGGAGATCTCGGCCGTGCTGCCGGCCGTCTGCGCGGCCAGGGCCTTCACCTCGCCCGCCACCACGGCGAAGCCCTTGCCGGCCTCACCCGCGCGCGCCGCCTCGATCGTGGCGTTCAGCGCCAGCAGGTTGGTGCGGCTGGCGATATCCGCAATCAGGCGGGACACCTCACCGATTTGCGTGACCATGGTGTTGAGCGACTGGAAGGCGCCGCGCGCCGCCTCCGCGCGGGCCACCGCCTCCTGCGTTTCAAGCCCGGCCTGCTGCATCTTCTGCGCGATGCCCAGCGCGGCCTCGCCCATTTCCTGGCCGGTTTGCGCCGCCGTACCGAGGCGTTCGGCGGTGGCGGTGGCGGCCTGCGTGGCGTTGGAAGTGGCTTCCGAGATCCTGGCCATCGCTTCGCGCACTTCGGCCGAGAGATGCCCCAGCGATTCGGTGCGGGCCTGCACTGCGCCCATCACCCGCCCGCTTTCGGCCTCGATCAGCTCCGCCATTTCGCGCAATGTTTCCGACCGCGCCGCTTCGCTGCGCTCGCGCAGCCCCTCCTGCTCGGCTTCCAACTTGCGGTGGGTGCGCGCTGCCTCCTGGAAATGTGTGGTGGCCAGCGCCAAGGCGGCGATTTCGTCCTTGCCCTGGACCTGCGGGATGGGGGCGTCGAGATCCCCCTCGGCCAGGCGATCCAGCGCTGCCACAGCCTCACGCAAGGGCCGCGACATGCGCCATTCGACATAGGCCAACCCGGCCATGATCAGCGCCAGGCCCAAGGCGAGCAGCCCCAGCAGGATCAATGCACGCACCGAGGCCGCGCGGGTCTTGGCCTCCGCATCCGCCGAGAGCTGCCCTGAAATCTCGGCCTGGGCGGCCAGCAAGGGCTCGATGGCGAGGCTCGCCGCGCGGAACCATTCGGCCGGCGCCATCGTGGCCGGCTGGCCCTGGAGCAACGCCTGAATGACCGGCGCGCGCACCGCCTCAAAGCGGGTGAAGTAACCCGCCATGCCCGCCTCCACCGCGCCGGGTTCAGCCAGGGCCGTGATGCGTGAGCGCGCGCCCTCGATCCGCCCGCGAAGCCCGCCCAGCGCCAGGATTTGTTCTGCCGTCAGCGGCCGGCCGGCGGCGAGCAGGCCATTCACGAAGCCCCGCTCCCGCCCCGCATATTCCGTGAGTTCAGCCAGCGAGTCGCGCAGAGCGACCCAATTGGCGGCGCGGTCCTGCACCAGCCCTGCCTCCAGCCCGCGCCGCAGCGCCGTCAACTGGTCAATCTGCGCCGAGGCGATGGCGAACCATGGGCCGGCCGGTGGGCCGCCGGCAATCGCCGCCTCCGCCGCCACGCGGGCCGTCTGCAATTGGGCATGCGCGGCGCGCCAGGTGCCAAGCGGCGTGGCGAGGCCTGGGTCGGTCAGGCGGGGCAGGACCTCCGCCATGGCCGCCTCCGCCGCCCGGCGGCGCTCAATGGCGCGGGCCAGCGCCGCCGTGTCACGGCTGGCCAATGCGCCGTTGATTTCGCCGCGCTCCACCGCGAAATGACCCGCCGCTTCCGCCAGGCGCCGCGCATCCTGGTTCACGGCGCGGCGCTGGGCCGAGGCATCGGCCTCCCCCCAGGCGGTCCAGGCCCCGTGGCTCAGCAGGGCAGCAAGCCCCAGGCCCAGCAATCCGATGATGAGGAGAAGGCGAAAACGAAGGGTCATGCTGCAAATTCCAGGCAGGGCAGATTCAGTTGCACCCCATCGGTAAACGCCTCATGAATCGCGCCTTGCTGGACGCGCCCCGCCCCAGGCCGTAAAGCCCAGCCTGTATCGCAAGGGGACCAGCCATGGCCTATAAAGTCGCTGTTGTCGGCGCCACGGGTGCTGTCGGGCGTGAAATCCTGAAAATTCTCGCGGAGCGGAATTTTCCCGTCAGTGAGGTCGTGGCCCTCGCCTCGCCGCGCTCCACCGGGCAAAGCGTGAGCTTCGGCGACAAGACCGTGCTCAAGATCAAGAACCTGGAAACCTTCGACTTCACGGGCATGGACTTGGCACTGTTCAGTCCGGGCGCCGCCATTTCTGCCATTCATGCGCCGCGTGCGGGCGCGCAGGGCTGCGTCGTGATCGACAACACCAGCCAGTTCCGCATGGAGCCCGATGTGCCGTTGGTGGTGCCGGAGGTGAACCCCCAGGCGCTGGCCCGCTTCCGCAAGCGCAACATCATCGCCAACCCCAATTGCAGCACCATCCAGATGGTGGTGGCCCTCAAGCCCCTGCATGATCTGGTGCGCATCAAGCGCGTCGTCGTCTCCACCTACCAATCCGTCTCGGGCGCCGGGAAGGAGGGCATGGACGAGCTGTTCAACCAGACCAAGGGCAGCTTCGTGCACGACATGCCGGTGATGGAGCAATTCACCAAGCCCATCTCCTTCAACGTCATCCCCCATATCGACAAGTTCATGGAGGATGGCGCCACGAAGGAGGAGTGGAAGATGGCGGTCGAGACGCGGAAAATCCTCGACCCCGACATCCAGGTCTTTGCCACCTGCGTGCGCGTGCCGGTCTTCATCGGCCATGCGGAATCGGTGAATGTGGAATTCGAAGGCCCCATCACCGTGGCCGAGGCAAGGGCCGCGCT